>CAJUPF010000011.1 GCA_910588565.1 uncultured Lachnospiraceae bacterium | reverse complement strand
TCACGCAAAGTGGGGCGTGCAGATGGCGGGAATGAATTTTCAAACACGCTCTAGGCGTTCGTTCTGCAGCTTTCAACTGCTGCCAATATTTTACGCCTGTCCGAATCAATATCCGTGACAGGCGCTACTGCTGAAATGATACTAAGCGGCAGATAAATCTGCCGTAAGTATATGCAATCGTCCAGGCAGATCCACGCAGCGGCTGCGTTAACCATGCCAGAACATAGAGCCCGGAAACATGTAACCATACATATATCGAACGATTACATACTATCTAATGTATCAGCAATCCGGGCTGTCGTCAATTATTATTCCGTTTCATGTACTCGGTGTGTAATATACGTCTCTACCTCATCCTTGGGAATTCCCATGACTACCGACAGCTCTCCGTAAAGGATCTCTTCTGCCAGATGCAGATATTTGGCATCACTGCTGGTCACTTTCTTGCCCGCTGCAAGCCTGGATTTCTTCCGCAAATACAGTGTCTTGATAATTCTGACCCATTCCACACAGTTACAGGTGCGGATCGCTTCTTTATACATCTGCTCCCGGTTCTTTTCATCTGTCACCCATAAAATATCAATTTCTTTAATGTTATCAATTAGCTCATCTGCCTCTGCTCTTGTCAATATCGGGCGCATCCTGACCTTCTGGTTATCCACAGGCGTAAATAACCGGCTGCCTTTGTTATATACTGGTTCTAAGGCATAATACAGCTTATCTGTTTTCGAGCCCGGCGCCGCCATCTTCTTTACTTCTTCTACTTTACAAACTCCCGTGTTTCCATAAATAATATATTCTCCTGTCTCAAACATAGTCAGCCTCCTTTTCTCTGCATGTCGTTCGGACATCTTTGCATGCCTTCCGGCAGATTCCTAAATACCCTCCGGGCACACGAATGAAAAAATCCGTTGCACTCCTGCGAGCGTAACGGATTTTGCCTGTTCAGATTCGCTGTTTTTATTTTAACACGTTTTCCAAATATTTGTCAGTATTTTTTTATCAATTTCTAAAATTTTGTGAAAATTCACAAGAAACCAAGGGTAGATATTTGTGTATTTTGCCGAACTTTTACTCCTCTTTACTCTCTATCCCCGCCATTCATCAGGGAAACTCCCTTCTGAAACGACATATGTGACAATACCATCATAGCGATTTTAAAGGTCATGGCGTCTTCAAATTTTCGGATATCCAGCCCGATTGCCTTTTCTAAGCGTTCTAAACGGTATACCAGCGTATTTCTGTGTACATAGAGCTGCCTTGCAGTCTCGGAAATATTTAAATTATTTTCAAAAAACTTCTGAATCGTCACCAGATTCTCTTCCGTAAATACATCCGGTATCTCTTCCCCAAATATTTCCCTAATAAACATCTCGCAAAGACTCATGGGGATCTGATAAATCAGCCGTCCAATGCCAAGCCTGCTATAAGAAATCATCTCCTTATCCGCATAAAATATCCGGCCCACCTGCAGCGCCATCAACGCCTCCTGATATGACTTCGCAATATCCTGCAGATGAAATACCCGGCTGCCATAGCTGACCCGCACGCGCACCATGGCTTCACTGTGCAGATTATCCACCATCATTCTAGCAAGATTGTCCAGCTCTGCTTCCTCAACCAATTCCCGCACATTCTTGACGACAATAATATTCTGTTCATCCACCTCAGTCACAAAATCCTTTGCAGAGCTGCCAAACATGCTTTTTACCAGTTCCATTACAGAAGCATCCTTTTTGCCTTCTACTGCAATAATAAAAACCACACGCTGTGTCTGTTCGATATGAAATTTTCTTGCTTTGTTATACATATCCACAACAAGCATATTTCCCAGCAGAACATTCTGGATAAAGTTATTCCGATCGAATTGCTCCCTGTAAGCCTGGGCCAGATTGCGCACCTGGCAGACCGCCAGTTTGCCAACCATATATGCTTCCTCTGTTGAAGAATGGATCAAAAGAATATAATCAACCTCACCCTCTACCCAGACTTTAAAAAAATGGGAACCGGAAAGCATCTGGCTTTCTGCCATAGATTCTACAAAATTCACAACAGCAGTCTCATACTCCTTCTGCGCATCAAATGTAGATGCCAGCAATTTCCCGTTTTCATTATACAGCGCCAGATCCATGCGGGTAATTTCCCTAATTTCCTCTAATGTCGCCTGAATCTTATGATTTGATAACAAGCATATCCCTCCTTCTGATTAGCCTTTTACTCAAGCGGCAGCCAACTCTCGTACAACCATAAAGCCGGGCGCTTCTATACGCCCGGCCACATTATAACTCAATGAACAGTCTGAATTAGTTTGTAATTGTCTGCTCTGTTTCTTTATCAAATACATGAATCTTCTGTGGATTCATAGCTAATTTCACTTTGTCGCCAACACGTGCCGGAGTTCCGGAACCAACTTTAGCACACATATTTACGCCGCCAATGTTGAAGTATAAAATAACTTCGGAACCTAACAGCTCATATCCGGTTACAGTAGTATTGATTATGCTGCCCTTGAACTCTTCGATATCTCTTGCAGAATCTGTCATATCGTCCGGTCTGATACCAAGCACTACGGTCTTTCCATTATATCCGCCGTCTGCTAATTTCTTGGATTTTGCAGGCGGTAAGGTTACTGAGAATTTATCGAATGTCAATACGGCATTGCCGCCTTCGATCTTGCATTTTGCATCTGTAAAGTTCATCTGCGGAGATCCGATAAAGCCTGCTACAAATAAGTTATTCGGCTCATTGTATAATTTGATCGGGGAGTCTACCTGCATGATAATACCATCTTTTAATACGACAATTCTGGTACCTAATGTCATAGCCTCTGTCTGATCATGCGTTACGTAGATAATTGTAGCGCCTAATCTCTGATGTAATGCAGAAATCTCAGAACGCATCTGAACTCTTAATTTTGCATCCAGGTTGGATAACGGCTCATCCATCAGGAATACCTTTGGATTACGGACAATCGCACGTCCCATAGCAACACGCTGTCTCTGTCCACCGGACAAAGCCTTTGGCTTACGGTCTAATAATTTGTCAAGGTCAAGAATCCTTGCAGCGTCTTCTACTTTCTTTCTGATCTCATCCTTTGGAACTTTTCTCAGTTTCAAACCGAATGCCATATTGTCAAATACGGTCATATGCGGATATAAAGCGTAATTCTGGAATACCATTGCGATATCACGGTCTTTTGGCTCAACGTCATTTACCACTTTGCCGTCAATGGAAAATTCACCGGAAGAAATGTCTTCCAGTCCTGCAATCATTCTTAAGGTAGTGGATTTACCACATCCGGAAGGTCCAACGAAAATGATGAACTCTTTGTCTGCCACTTCAAGGTTGAAGTCTTTCACTGCTTCAAAACCGTTTGAATATACTTTGTAAATATGCTTTAATGATAAACTTGCCATTACTAATATCCTCCTAAAAGTAAATTATTTATTACAGTGATTACTTTAACAGATCTCGATTCATTTTACTAGCCGGGAAGTACACAAAATAAAGAAAAAATTCTTGTGGAATCGACGAAAGAAGAACAAAAGCATAGAGTCTTCCGTCATATTAACGAAAGACTCTATGCTTTTTTGTACAAACTATCCAGCTTATTCCCATTCCAATGCATGATACTCCGCTTTCTTATCCCGGAGCATCAGCTCTGTCACGGCTTCTTTTGCAGGCTTATCGTGAAATAATACCTCATTGACCTGCTCGATAATCGGCATGGTTATCTCATATTTTTGCCCTAGTGCAATGGCTGCTTTGGCGGAATAAACGCCTTCCACTACCATTTTTACTTCATCCATTGCCTGCTGCATCGTATACCCCTGTCCCATCAGCATACCTGCCTTACGGTTCCTGGAATGCCTGCTGGCGCAGGTCACAATCAGATCTCCGATTCCGGTCAGGCCGTGAATCGTCTCCGCTTTTGCGCCCATTTGGACAGCCAGCCGCTCGATCTCTGTAATTCCCCTGGTAATTAACGCTGCCTTGGTATTATCTCCAAAGCCCAGGCCATCTGCCATCCCTGCTGCAAGGGCAATTACATTTTTGAGGGCGCCTCCCAGTTCCATACCCAATATATCCGGACTTGTATAGACACGGAACACTTCATTCATAAAAACACTCTGGATATATTCCGCCGTCTTTTTCGTCCTTGCGCCCGCTACAACGGTCGTCGGCAGCTTTGCCCCTACCTCTTCCGCATGGCTTGGCCCGCACAGAACCGCAACATCTGCCGCCGGAATTTCAGCCTCAATAATATCAGACAAAGTCATCAGGCTCTTTTCTTCAATTCCCTTTGCCACGCTGACAATAATCTGATTCTGCCGGACATACGGTTCCATCATTTTTGTAGTGCTTCTCGTATATACAGACGGCACCGCAAGCACCAGCAGATCCATACCGGTAACCGCGGTTTCCAGCTCTCCGGTAAATTCGATGGAATCCGGCAGTATTACACCTGGCAGTTTCTCTGTATGTTCATGCTTTTTTTGCAGCATGGAAACCTCAGCTTCTACAATGGACCAGACCGTAACCGCATGCCCGTTTGCAGCCGCCACAGCGGCAAGGGCACAGCCCCAGCTTCCGGCTCCAATTATTCCTACTCTTGCCATTATTGTCCCGCTCCTTCCTTATTCTTTTTGAAACTGAATTTATTCTCATTGCCAGACAAAAGGCGTTTGATATTCTCCCTGTGGCGTACAATCCCCATCAGCATAATCACCGCTGCCAGAATATAGACTTCTGTCCGGTAATGCTCCGTTACATCCAAAAGACCCAGTTCTCCAAATATCAGTGTCTGAACAAAAAAACTGATCAGGCCAATGATAGAACCCAGCGACACATATTTTGTCAGCGCTACGGTACCAATAAATAAGCCCAGCCCAATCGGCACTTCAACCGGACAAAACGCAATCATCATCCCGCCTGTACACGCCACGCCTTTTCCGCCTTTAAAATGTTTCATATAAAACGGATGATTATGGCCGATAATCGTCCCAAGGCCTGCGTACAGTTCCAGAAGGCGCACGCCCTCCGGCTCGCCCTTATGAAAAATAAGCCATGTAATCAGAATAGCTATCATCGGCTTAGATACATCTCCCAGCAGCGTAATCAGCCCCGCTTTCCATCCAAACATCCGAAACGTATTTGTCGTGCCGGCATTGCCGCTTCCCATTTTGGTGATGTCTTTATTTTTTGACTTGCTGTAAGCATAGCCCGACAGAAAAATTCCGCAGAAATACCCAATTACCAGCACAATAATCCGGTTTATAAGCATAACATCACTCTCCCTTTCTCTCCCGTATAACAAACTTCAGGGAAGTTCCCCGAAAACCAAACGTATCCCGTATCCGGTTTTCTAAATATCTGACATAGGAAAAATGCATCAGCGCTTTGTCATTGACAAATACCACAAAAGTCGGCGGCTTTACAGCTACCTGCGTCGTATAGAAAATCTTTAAACGCTTTCCCTTATCCGACGGCGGCTGCTGCATGGCAACTGCTTCGGACACGATCTCATTTAATACGCCTGTCGCAATCCGCATGGAATTATTCTCAATTACCATATTAATCATTTCAAAGATCTTGCCTGTCCTCTGCCCTGTTTTGACGGAAATAAACATTATCTCCGCATAAGGCATAAAGCTTAGAATCTGGCGGATCCGATCTGTATGCTTATAAATGGTCTTATCATCTTTTTCAATCGCATCCCATTTATTGACAACAATAATAATTCCTTTTCCTCTGTCATGGGCGATTCCGGCAATCTTAGCGTCCTGCTCTGTTACCCCTTCCGTCGCGTCAATCATAATTAACACAACGTCCGCGCGTTCTACTGCAGTAACGGCGCGGATAATGCTGTAGCGCTCTAAATCTTCTTTGATCCTGCTCTTCCGGCGCAGGCCTGCCGTATCAATAAATATATATTCCTGTCCGTTTCGCTTTATTACCGTATCGATGGCGTCTCTTGTCGTCCCCGCAATGTCGGATACAATCACGCGGTTTTCCCCTAACAGATGATTTACCAGGGAAGATTTTCCTACATTTGGCTTTCCAATCACTGCAATACGCGGGCGATCGTCTTCTTCCTCTTCCGCACTCTGATCCGGAAAGTGGCGGACTACTTCATCCAGCATATCTCCGATTCCAAGCATGGATGCCGCTGAAATCGGCACCGGCTCCCCAATGCCAAGATTGTAAAACTCATAGACATCCGGCATATATTTTTCAAAGCTGTCCACTTTATTGACCACCAGAACAACCGGCTTTCTGGAACGGCGCAGCAAATCCGCTACTTTTGCATCCGTATCAATCAGCCCCTGCCTGACATCCGTCAGAAACAAAATCACATCTGCCGTCTCAATTGCAATCTGCGCCTGCTCCCGTATCTGGGATAAAATAATGTCGTGGGAATTGGGTTCAATTCCTCCTGTATCAATCAGCGTAAAATCTTTGTCCAGCCACGAAGCGTCCGCATAAATCCTGTCTCTGGTCACTCCCGGCGTGTCCTTTACAATGGAAATCCTCTCTCCGGCAAGGACATTAAATAAGGTAGATTTTCCTACATTCGGACGGCCTACTACTGCTACAACCGGTTTACTCATATGCAACTCCTTTTCCAAACGATATGCTCATAATAAAAATCCTAAACTTCACTGTTATAGACATCCGACCTTTCAACTTACTCCGCAACAGAGCCGGATAACAGTGCGCTCAACAAATCTTGTCCGCTTGATTTTACAATATCTGTCTGTACTTGTAAAGCATTTTTCAGTTCAGAAAGCGTCATATCATCTAAGAACACTTCCTCGCCGCTGCGCAGAAGATTGCAGGGCAGCAGCAATTTATCCCCCAGCTCCCGGCCCTTTAACTGAGCCAGAATATCCCTTCCAGTCAGAAGCCCGGAAACCGTAATCTGTTCTCCAAAGAAATCATTCCGAATCGGAATCACCTGCACGGAAATATCCGGGAATTTTTTTTGAAACGCGGTGCATAATTTTTCCAACAACAAAGCCGCCAGTTCTCCGGTAGCAATGGTAATCCTGTGCTTCTTTTTGGGATCTGCTTTTTCCAGCTCCAAAGCTTCCATAAATTCATGCTCCAGCAGACGCATCATGCCCACTCCGTTTTCCAGCTGCGGGTATCCGTCATAGGTATCCTCCGCTGGGATTTCCATATCAGCCAGAAGATACCACTCATCCCCTCCATGTACAAAGTGAAATCCATACGTTTCCATACAGTACTGCTGCCACCTGTGAATCATGGCAAGCACTTCCCTTGCGTCCTCTTTCATAAAAGGCTCTAAAGGAAACAGTCCCTCCCTGTACTTTGTCAGTCCCACCGGAACGACGGACAGGCTCTGCATACCAGGGATATATTCTGTCAGCTTTGCAATACTCTCATCCAGTTCCGCCCCGTCATTGATTCCCTTACAGAGTACAATCTGCCCGTTCATCTCCACACCGGCGTCCCGGAGTATCCGCATTTTTTCCAAAGCATCCCCGGCAAAACGGTTATTTAACATCTTGCACCGAAGCGCCGGATTCATCGTATGGACAGAAATATTAATCGGCTCTAAATGGTAGCGGATAATCCGTTCGATATCCTGCTCTCCCATATTTGTCAGTGTAACATAATTCCCCTGTAAAAAGGAAAGCCTTGAATCATCATCTTTAAAATACAGCGTATCCCGCATCCCCTGCGGCATCTGATCAATAAAACAGAAGATACATTTATTCCGGCAGGATTTATAGTCATCCATCAGTCCGTTTTCAAACGTAATCCCCAGATCCTCGTCACAGTCCTTTTCAATGTCAAACTCCCACTCTTCCCCATCCGGTTTACGGATCAAAACTGTAATTTCCTCATCGTTCACCAGATACTGATAGTCAAATACATCTTCTATCTGCCGGCCATTAATCGAAACCAGCACATCCCCAGGCGCAAGCTCCAATTCTTCCGCTATGCTGTCCGGTTCTACTTTATCTATCATATGCTCTTTTTTCATCGTATCCTTCCACTCCTCTTTTCCAAAGCGGCTCAAATCGTTCCTCTTCACCGGAGAATCCAATTCGGGCACACGCTGCACTAAACAAGAACATATTAGCATTCCCACGCAATTTTCACAAGTAAAAAACCAGAGCCGTATCAAAGCCCTGGTTTTGTTACTGTTCGCACCCACGCCAGTCACTCCGCTGACTGGCGTGGAGCCGATACATAAAACATGGGAAGGCAGCCGTCCCTTGCCATCAGGCAGCTTTCAATGGTCGGTGGGCGTAACATGTAATCTGGTTTTCAATTACTACTCCTTCTGAACCTGCTGATCAAACGTCGTCAGATCCGCCTCACTTTGAATCACCCCGATATCTTCCAGAGCCGCAATAATATTCTTACAATTCCGGTCAAAACCGATATCGCTGTAACCGGTCTGTGACGCCCCATATCCATAGACCGTCCTGGAATATCCGCCAAAGACACTGCGGATTTCTCCTTTACAGGAAAATTCCAGACTAATTGTATCTACAAATGCAGACTGATCATATTCCTCATCGTAAAAGTATCTGTTGTAGATATACTCTTTAAAATTCCCTTCTCTGATATCCGCAAGCACTGCCTGATAAATTTTTTCAGCTTCTTCTGTTGATAAATCATGCGCCTCATAATTTTCGTCATCGGTTTCTGTTGTGAATGTGCCGGACAGCATTTTGATCTCGTCATAATTTTCACAAAACAGATATTTTATATACATCTCCGGTTTTATATTCAATTCTGCCATCTGTCCAAACACGGTATCCGGATTTTCCAGATCTGATCTGTCTATGGGAACCATATAAGAACGCTGCAGAGAAGAACCATTTTTCAGATTATACTGAATGGTAGTATAACAATACGGCGCACTGCTTCTGTCCTCGTACCGCGTCTTAGGTCTATATAGAAACGACTCAAATTCTTTCTTGGAGCTAATGATCTGTCTGTGTACCTTTATAATCTGATCAATAGTTTCACTGTCCGAACCTCCCGCTATATAGTTGCTGTCAATATAAGCGTATTCAACCTCTGCTGCATCCGGCACTTTTTTCTCCTGTCCAAACAGATCCAGTTCAATGCCCGCCAGCAAAAACAGCAGTACAATCAGAAAGATACCGCATTCCATAAAGCGTTTTTTCTGAAACACCCGAAACCCTTTCTCCAGCAGCATCTGTGCGGCAAAAAAACCGATCGTGCCAAATACAACTGTAAATACCAAAATCACAACAAACGTTGACATTGGCGTCTGCGGCTCTAATATAGCGTTAAAACATACGCCCAGAAAAATTCCAACGCAAAAAGCAACGCCCCACCGGAATATTGGGCTGACAAAGGAAAAGGAAATCAGGCTTCCTGCCGTTTCCATATCTCTTTTCCGGTAAACCAGATATGCGAAAATGACAAGCGCTGCAGCCACAAGGGCAAAACATGCTATCGTATCCAATCCCGTAATCCCCTGGCAAACTGCATATTCCGACGAATAATCCCAATTCAGATTTACTTTTCCACTGATATAAAATAACGGCGATAAGAAGTCCCATCTGCCTCTTTGAATTCTTAAGGTAATCCCATAAGAAATATAAGACATCAGAAAATTTAATATTGTTTTGCAGCCCACAAATAAAAGATTCAAAATCAGGGTAAAGATAGGCACTGCAAATAACTGTCCGGTAAACATGGCAACAAAAACCGTAAAACTGTAGAAAAAGAAACTGCTTCCCCAGGCCAGCAGCAGGCCGGTCAGCAAATAGTTCATACTGGTATATCCGCACATAGCGCTGACTAATGTTCCGGCTAAAAATCCTACCAGCTGTGGAATCAGCAAAAACAGCAGGCCGGAAATATAATTTGTAAGAAACAATTCGATTCTCGTTACCGGAAGCGCATGCATGGCATTTGCAGCCCTGGAATTATACAAATAGGAAAACACTGCCATCGCCGCTCCGACAGCAAAGATAAAAATCAGTATAGGCTCAGCGTATACCTGAACCAGGCTCAAAATATCATTTGCCCGCTGCTGCATCATATCTGCCTGCGACAGATAATCCCGGTTTCCAGCCGCATACTGAATGGAAGCATTATAGATCATAAAGGGCATAATAAACAGATTCCATGCCAGTATGCTGACCCAGATCGGCCAGAAATGCGTGAGATTTTTCATAAAAATGGTTTTATTAAAATAGGATGTCTTTGACTTCATAATCTACTCCTCCCAATTCATATATGAAAATTTCTTCGAGCGTCAACGGAAGAATATCGATTAACATCGGATGCATCTTCTCAAGCTGTACCTTCGCCTCTGCAGGATCTCCTTTTACAATCAGCGTATAAACTCTTCCGGTATTAGACATATGCAGAACTTCAAACCCTTCCGGAAGTTTTGGCATCTCCGCCTGAAAGGCCACCTGAATCTTGCAGACGCTTCCCTGCAGGTCGCTTAAAGAACGCTCGATAATCACCTTTCCTTTATGCATAATCCCTACATGGTCACATACATCTTCCAATTCCCTTAAGTTGTGGGAAGATACAAGCACAGTTGTATTATGCTCCGCCACATCCGCCATAATGATGCTCCAGATCTGACGGCGCATAACCGGATCGAGGCCATCCACCGGCTCATCTAAAATCAAAAGCTCCGGCCGTATGCAGACAGCAAGCCAGAACGCCACCTGTTTCTGCATTCCTTTAGAAAGACTTCTGATATTTTTCTTCGGGTCAATTGTCGGGAAAAATTCCATCAGGCGAAAAAACATTTTTTCATCAAAATTCTTATAAATTCCCTGATAAAAACGTTTCATCTCCATGGTGTTCGCCTGCATAAAATAGAAAATATCATCGGGGATAAAGGCAAATTTTCCCTTTATTCTCGCGTTTTCATATACATCTTCTCCGTCTATTTTGACTGTCCCAGCATTCTGTCTGTAAATTCCGGTCAGATGTCTGAGCAATGTGGATTTTCCAGCTCCGTTCGGGCCTACCAATCCGTAGATCGCTCCTTTTTTTACATGCATATCGGCTCCGTCCAAAGCCCGGAACCCGTCGAATTCTTTTACCAGATTATTTATTTCAACCATCTATTTCCCGCCTCCCCTGTTCCAGATTCCCCATACGCTGTTCCAATTTTTCCTTTGGTACGTCTAATACAAAAAGTTCCGTTACCACATCGTCAAACACCGTCAGCAATTCCTGCTCTCTTGTCTTGTGTATAAAAGATGTGGCTGATGCAAAGGTTCCCTTCCCCTGCTTGGAATAGACATACCCTTCTGTTTCCAGCTCACGGTATGCCCGCTGGATAGTATTGGGGTTAATCGCCAGATTGGAAGCAAGCTCCCTGACTGACGGCAATTTCTCATCTGCTGCGATAGCATTGGACAATAACAGATAACGGATTCCTTCTTTAATCTGTTCATAAATGGGTTTTGCATCCCTGTAATTTAATTGCAGCAATCCTATGACCTCCTGTCTAAGTGTATTAATACATTTGATACACTTAGTGTAGCACGGGACTGCTGCAGTTACAATAAAGATATATGAAGGAATTGTTTAAATATTTCTTAAGGAACAATTCTATCCTTTCATTTGACAGTAAAACCTTTCAGTGTTATCTTTAAATTACCAAATTATATAAAAACCAAAGGAGAGATATTATGGCTTTCGCACAAGAAAACTATTATACAACTGATGATATTTACGCGCTTCCTGATGGGCAGAGGGCAGAGCTGATCCATGGACAGCTCTATATGATGGCTCCGCCAAGCCGTGTCCATCAGAAACTGGTTTCAGAATTGACACAGCGTATCGGACAATTTATTAAATCCAAGGATGGAAATTATGAAATATATCCTGCTCCCTTCGCCGTTTTCCTGAACGAAGAGAACGATACTTATGTGGAACCGGATATCAGCGTTATCTGTGATACAGACAAACTGAATGACCGGGGCTGTGAGGGTTCGCCGGATTTTATTATTGAAATCGTATCTCCTTCCAGCCGGAAAATGGATTATTCCACCAAGAACTCACTTTACGCAAATGCAGGAGTGCGGGAATACTGGATTGTAGATCCTGCCAAAGAACGCACTACCGTATACCGCTATGAAGAAGATGCAGCGCCTATGATTTTTCTGTTTGAACAAAGCATTTCTGTCGGTATCTATGAAGATTTGGACATCTGTATTTCTGAATTGTTATAATTTTCCTTCAGTGCCAGAACCGCCGCCAGATTTCCGCGCTTTCCTTTGCTTGCCCGATGGGAAAACAAAAGCTTAGGATTGCAGCAGGTACAGAGTTCTGTCACTGCAAGATGTTCTGCTTGCACACCTGCTTCTAGCAGTACCATTTTATTTGCCTTCCAGAGATCCAGCTGAAATTTTCCATTTCCTTTGTCAAGCAGCAGGTCTGTTTCTCTTCCTGCAAACGCTCGCTGAAATTCTCCCGCCACATCTTCCCCGACCTCATAACAGTTCTGGCAGATCGAAGGGCCAATCGCACAATATACATCCGCCGCATCTGTGTCAAATTCCTGCTTCATTTTCTCCAGTGTAACCTTTCCCATCCGCCCCACAGTTCCCCGCCAGCCGGAATGGCTTAATCCAATCGCATGATGTACCGGATCTACAAAATACAATGGCACACAATCTGCGTAAAATGTCACAAGTGTAACCCCTGTCTCATTTGTCACCATTCCATCTACATCTGCATATGCTTTTTTACGCAAAATCCCATTCCCGGCGTCTTTCCTGCCAACACGGATCACATTTGTCGTATGTGTCTGATCCGAGAGCACAAAGCTCCCATACTCTACCTGCAGAGCACTGGCGAGCCTGCGGTAATTTTCCTCTACAGCCTCTCTTTTATCCCCTCTGGTAAAACTCAGATTCAGAGTGGCAAATATTCCTTCACTTACCCCTCCCAGCCGCGTCGTAAATCCATGTTTCACAATTCCCGTCTGCTCTAAGGAAGGAAACACAAACAGCGGCAGTTCCTGAGCTTCTCCAATAAAAATCCGCTTCCGTTCCGGAATACCCTTCATCTGCCTCACAATCCTTTCAACTATTTTTGATTCACATTTTAAACTCAAATGCATTTTTGATATGTACGATTGTCCCATCTCCCTCAACGGCAATTACATCAAACCGGCAAGGCGTCCAGTCCCCATATCCATGTATCGAACAATAATAGAAAGCGGTTCTGCAAATCCGCTTTTGTTTCTTTGCATTCACCGCTTCCAATGGGCTGCCGCAAGTGTGATCTCTGCGATACTTTACTTCTATAAACACAAGGTAGGTTCCGTCTTTTGCAATAATATCAATTTCCCCGTTTCTGCAAAAAAAATTCTGTTCCACAATCACAAACCCCTGCTCTTGTAAATATGCTGCCGCCCGGTTTTCATATGTAGTTCCAATTTTTCTTTTATTTTCCATCTATGCCTTTTCTTTCACAGATTCCAAAACCCTCTAAGGGCTGCTTCTGAAAATCTGTTTTATTGTATCTTCGATCGCAGTCTGTCCATATCGTCTACAAATACCAGAATCTCCGCTACTACATCATACAGCTCCGGCGGTATTGCATCCCCGATTTCCAGCTTGGATAATGTGCTTGCCAGCTTATGATCTTTATATAAAGGGACATTTTCCTCTTTGCCTTTTTCAATAATCCGCTCCGCCAGTTCGCCTTTGCCTGTAGCCAGAATCTTTGGCGCCACATCTCCCGGCTCATAAGCAAGCGCTACGGCAGTTTTGACCTTGTCTCTGCCAGACGTCCCATGTGTTCCGGAAGGAACCATAGAATGGCTCTGTTTTCTTCTATCCTGTTTCATATTCTCACGCCCTGACATCAAATGAATATCTGTGAACCATGCCGCCGGCAGAAGGCGTCCCCTGCTTGAACATGTCTTCTACAAAATTTGCTTTCTCGCTCTGCTTTGTCACCTGAAGTTTCACCTGATACCCTTTTTCCTCCAGACGCTGTTCCAACAGATCCAGATGTTCTAAGAGCAGCTGGTAAGAGCGATCATCTGACAGGTAAAAATTGGTGGCAACTTTTTTCTGCTGCAGTTTTATGGAAACATCCGTAGAGCCCAGATGATCCAAATCCAAATGCAGAAATGCCGTCAGCTCCCCGTCTTTTTCCTGTTTCTTCCGTTTATCAGTGTAGACATAGAGATCACTGTGAGCATTCTGGCCTGCCAGTTTCAGTGGAAGCTGTACATAGGCAAAGGTCTGGTTGAGCTGGTTCATAAACTGAATATTACTTCGCACATTGGAAGCGGTATCCGACAGCTGTGACGCATTCTGCCCGAATCCCTTTAACACTTTTTCCATCTGAGCAAGCTGGCGATCGAGACGCTCGTACAGTTCCTTTACTTTATTCTCTGTTTTCAATTCTTCCGGTTTTACAAGCCATTGCTGCTCCATTACGTTTCGGATCAACGCACGGTATTCTTTGGAAGAAACCAATTCTCCAAGCGCCTGCCTGACAAAGGGATCTTTACTGGAAAACGCCTGCCCCAGCAGCTGCAGCAATTCCTTTGACGTAATATCCGAAAACAGCGCGCCGTTCTGAAACAATACCGGATTCTCCGCCAGCTGTGGTATTTTTCCAAGCTGATCCGACAGATGCTGCCAAGCGTTTCCGTTAAAGAGATTCCGCAGCTGATCCGGCTGTGTTTTAACAGCCGTTTCCGGCTGATTTGCTCCCGTTTCCGGCTGTAACTGTTCTGAATTTTTTGCCCCTTCTGCCTGCTGCAGCTGCTCCGGATTCTTTGCTCCTTCTGCCTGCTGCAGGATTTCTGCGCTTTTTGCCCCTTCTGTCTGTGCCGCCCCGCCTGCCTGCTGCAGGATTTCCGCATTTTTTGCCCCTTCTGTCTGTACAGGCTGTGATATCTCTCCTGCCTGTTTTGCGTCTTCTGTAGAAACTATAATACTCTCTGCCGTCTGTTCTGCCGCAATGACTTTTCCGTCCGCTGCTGTCTGTTCTTCTCCCAGAAAAATCTTTACCATCTGCTGGTTAAACTCCAAAAGCGTATCCATCTCCATACCGCCCCCTGCCAGCTCCCCTGGCAAAGCCTCCATAACAGACTCCAGCTGATCTAAAATCGCATATTGATCGGACTTGTAATTTTCAAACTGCGCCAACAGTTCCTCCGTAACAGGAATGCCAAGCTTGTGCATCTGAACTATGGAATTGATATCCATGCCTTCATTGCCCATAACCAGCTTTGCCATCTGCTGTAAGCTCTGTTTATCAATAGACATGGACTGCTCCATCATAGTATTGACCATGGTAATCATTTTGTCACTTGGCTGTAAATTTGCTGCCTCTAAGGCATTTAATAACGTGGGATTCGCGCTCAGACCATTGGAAAACGGCCGTATGGAAATCTGTGCGCCATTATTGGACCGCACCTGGAAAAACATCGATTCCCCTACACGGACAGATACGCCGGAATCTAATCTGGCCTGAATGGTTCTGCCGTCCGGCAGGCCAAGCGTCACTGTCCCGTTTTCCATCTGGTTGATGCTGCCTTCAAATACATTACCGACTGCCATTTCCTGCAGAGAAGATACGAGCTGTTTCATCCCCTGCGTCCCGCCGGAAACTTCTACCCCATTTGCAAGATTTTTATTGTATTGGTGTAACATAGCTGTAATCTGCATAGTTTCCTCCATTCCGCGCTATCCTGGAGCGTTCTTGCTTTCATTCCCAACATCTGATTTATACAAAATGCTTTATAAACGAGTTCCGGTGAACCGGGGAAGGCCCATGCAATTTCAGCGCACGAATATGCTCTGCAGAGCCGTATCCCTTGTTAGATGCAAAACCGTATTCCGGCAGTATGGCATCGTATTCTTCCATCAGCCGATCCCTTGTAACCTTGGCAATAATACTGGCCGCGCCAATGGAAATGCTCTTTTCATCTCCTTTGATAATCGGAACCTGCCGGATTGCGATTTCTGGTATCGTCACCGCATCATTTAATAATATATCGGGTGTTACGCCTAATTTATGAATAGCTTCCCGCATTGCTTCATAAGTTGCCTGCAAAATATTAATCTCATCAATTCTCTGCGGAGAGGCCATTCCGATTCCCACCGCTACAGCCTGATCTATGATTATATCATAGAGTTCCTCTCTTTTTTTTGCGGAAAGTTTTTTGGAATCATTAATATAAAGAATCTGGCAGTCTGGGGGCAAAATCACTGCTCCTGCTACTACAGGCCCCGCCAGCGGCCCCCTTCCCACTTCATCGATACCACAGATATATGGATTTCTCCTATGGGAATCTGCAGACGCCTGAAAGTCAGGAGAAGAAACCAGCAAAGCCGCATACTGTTTCTCGTAAACTTTCAGCTGTTCGATACGCTTCTTTTCTCCTTCCAGTTTCTGTATGCGTTTCCCGGCTTGTTCCACAAGCTTTTTTACGCCGCTGCGTGCATCATCCTGATACCGTTCCATAAAAGAAGGCAGCTCATCATCTGCCGCTGCCTTGAATTCTTCTCTGATTTCTCCGATTTTCTTTTGCTGTTCCATCTTTTCCTCCATCTGACGCACTCGCTGCATCATCCCTGCCGCTTTCCTTTGCCGCATGTTCAAACATCATTCCCGTCATCTGTACAACCTGCTTTGCGCAGGGACTATTCTGGCGCTTCGAGTGTAAATCTGCCGATTTTGCCGCTGCGAAATTCATCCATTACAATCGCCGCAGCTTTACTGTAATCCACTTCGTCCCCTTTGCTGCGGCAATTTCTGGCCACGGCAATCGCCCCCAGCGTTTCCGCTGCATCGGCATCCTCTTCTATCCCATACCGCTGTGCAACAGTTCCCGGATAATTCTGCATCAAAAACGTTAAGAGTTCTAAAGACAGCTCATCCGTATTCAGAATTTCATCCCGGATCGAGCCAATAAACGCCAGACGAAGCCCTACCTTCTGATCCTCAAACTTCGGCCAGAGGATTCCTGGCGTATCCAGAAGTTCCACGCTTTTATTCAGGCGTATCCACTGCTTGCCTTTGGTAACGCCTGGCCGGTTCCCTGTTTTGGCACATGCCTTTCCGGCAAACGTATTGATAAATGTAGATTTGCCTACATTGGGAATACCTACAACCATCGCACGTACCGGGCGGTTTTTAATTCCCCTTCTTCTGTCGCGCTCTATTTTTTCACGGCAGGCCTCCATAATCTCATTCTGGATAACTTTCATGCCGCTCTTGCTTCTGGCGTCAATACATACCACAAAATACCCCAGGCTTTTAAAATACCTGCGGAACAGCTCTGTTTTTTTCTCATCCGCCAAATCCGCCTTATTCATTAAGATCAGACGGGCTTTATTCTTCCCAAGTTCATCAATATCTGGATTTCTGCTGGATAAGGGAACCCTTGCATCCACCAGCTCAATCACCAAATCAATTAATTTTAAATCCTCCTGCATCTGACGCTTTGCCTTCGTCATATGCCCTGGATACCATTGAAACTGCATATTTTTCACCTATTCCTTATTTCAAAAAGCCAATTTTATCATAGGGAGATACACGAAACCAGGCTTTTCCAATAATATGTTCTTTTTTTACATTCCCGATATTGGCATAACGGCTGTCCTCGCTGTTATTGGGATTGTCCCCAAGCACAAAAAATTCATCTTCCGCCAGCAGAATTTCCTCTTCCGCAAGCCCTGCATCCAAGATGGAAGCCATGTCCTCTGTTTCTTCCAGCTGCTCTCCATTGACATACACTTCGCCGCCAATAATCTGAACCTTATCCCCTGGCCCTCCAACGACACGCTTAACATAATAATGAGATTTCTCATTGCCATTGGGCAGGAAAACGATAATGTCCCCAGGTTTTGGATTTGTAACCAGATAGATAAAACGGTTAATTAAAATCTCCTCCCTGCTCTCTAACGTCGGAGACATAGACTGCCCTACTACGCTGGTCCGAAGACAGATATAATAGACAAATACAAATGCGATTGCAAGTACAAGCGCTATTTCAGCCAGCCATATCATCACTTCTTTTATCACAGGTATATTTACTTTCTTTTTTTCTTTTCCAAACCGAAGTCCTCGTCTTCTCATGTTCGCCTCACATGTATAAAAGTAATGTAATAAAAAGCCGCACCTGCCTGGAATTCTCCAAAACAGGATGCGGCCTGCAATTATCGTCTGACTAATTCTTTTACTTTCGCAGCTTTTCCAATACGTCCTCTTAAGTAGAATAACTTCGCTCTTCTAACTTTACCATAACGGACAACTTCGATTTTTTCTACGTTTGGAGAATGAAGCGGCCATGTTTTCTCTACGCCAACGCCATTTGAGAATTTACGAACGGTAAATGTCTCACGGTTGCTTCCGCCCTGTCTCTTTAAAACGATACCTTCAAATACCTGAATCCTCTCACGGTTTCCCTCTTTGATCTTACCGTAAACTTTTACCGTATCCCCTACACGGAACTCCGGTACTTCCGCTTTTAACTGCTCTGCTTCGATACTTCTGATAATTTCACTTGCGTTCATTCTATTTCCTCCTATTCGTCCGATGTTCTTAATACGCTTCTGTAACAGAGGACCATCGCATTCTTTACACAACTATTAGACTTTATCACAGTTCCTGTCAAATTGCAAGGGTGGATTTTCAATTCTCCTGTAAAAAATACTCAAAGCTCATACACTCCATACTGTGCTTTTTCCTTAATCGTCAGCTCCGCTTGTTTCAGCAGATCCGGCCGGTACCGCCTGGTGCGGAGAATGGACTGTTCCCTGCGCCAGCTTTCAATCTTCTGATGATCTCCCGACATCAAAACTTCCGGCACTTTTTTGCCGTTCCATTCTGCCGGTCTGGAATACTGGGGGTATTCCAGAAGATTTCCCTCAAAGGATTCCAGAGAACCGGACTCCTCATTCGTCAGCACTCCCGGCACCATACGGGAAATAGCGTCAATCATCACCATAGCCGGAAGTTCCCCGCCGGTCAGGACATAATCCCCAATGGAGATATAATCCGTAATGATTTCTTCCAGTACTCTCTCGTCCACACCCTCGTAATGCCCGCAGAGAAAAATCAGATCCTTTTCCTGCGCCAGCGCCTTTGCCGCAGACTGTGTGAATGTAGGACCCTGCGGCGTCAGATAAATCGTACGGGGACGATAGCCAATCCTTTTTACAAGAGCAAGATACGCATCATAAATGGGCTGTGCCTGCATCACCATGCCTGCACCGCCTCCATAGGGATAATCATCTACCTTCAAATGCCTGTCCTGCGTATAATCTCTGATATTTACCGCTTCTATCGCAAGCAGTCCTTTTTCCGCCGCTTTTCCGATAATACTGGTACCAAGGCAGTTTTGCACCATTTCCGGAAACAACGTAAGAACATAAAAATTCATCATCGCTACTCTTCCCTTTTTTTCTGATTAAGCTCCCGAAGGCCTGGCAGCAGATGCAGCACAATTTCTCCTGCTTCCAGATCCACCTTACGCACGCAGTCTTTAATCGCCGGAACCAACAGTTCTGCCGTGCCTGCTTTTTCAATCACATATACGTCATTGGCCGCAGACTGCAGTACATTGGCAATCCTGCCCAGTTCTTCTCCTTCATCAGAAACTGCGTTAAGCCCGATTAAATCCGCAATAAAATATTCGTTTTCACCCAAGGGAACCGCCTGATCCCTTGTCACAAACAGCTCCTTTTTGCGGTATTTCTCCACATCGTTGATATGGTCAAATTCTTTGAATTTTAAAATTACCATGTTTTTAAAAAACTTTACATGCTCAATCGTAAGAATCTTTTTTTCTCTGCCCGTATCCAGGATAATCGTTTCCAGATCCAGAAAACGTCTGGCGTCATCCGTAGTCGGAAAGACTTTCACTTCTCCCCGAAGGCCGTGTGTATTTGCAATAATTCCTACTTTTAATAAATCTTCCATTGATACCTCACAAGTTCTTTTCCAAAACTGTTGCCGATTTTCATCCAATCCAATTACTGTCTTAATTTACATCCGCCAGATTTTCACCAACAGGATTCGTTACTGACCAGATAAATTCTGCCTGACGGCTGTCTCAGCTGTAACGGCAGGCAGCTCCTGTGTTACAATCCCTTCTTCTGTCACTATCGTTCCTTTTGCGGAGTGTTTCTGCAGAAATGCAAAAATCCGCTGTTTTTCTTCCTGCTCTGTTACCAGGGAAGTGCGAAGATTTTTCTGGATGCATGGAATAAAACTTAATGTCAGCCCGCCGCTTGCATCTATGGTGATTTTGGCAAGCCCCGTATCCAAAGTCTGGCTGTTAAACCAGAAATTTCCCAGGCTGTAAATAATCGGCACGCCTTCCATAATTTCAAATCCCTGCAGGCAATGGGTATGCCCGCCGATAATTGCATCTGCGCCCGCTTCTACAAATGCCTCGGCCAGATGATACTGATCCCAGCCGTAGTCACTGACGCCTTCCGTTCCCCAATGGACAAAGACGATAACATAATCGCTTACCTTCCGCGCCTGTTCAATAACTTCCACAAATTTGTCCGGATTTAACGTCTTTAAAACACCGGGACTGTCTTCTGTCGCCTCTTTGGTATAATTGGTGGAACGTTCAATCTGCGTAGCGGCTGTAATCGCTATTTTTCTGCCATTACAGATAAAATAATACGGTTTACTGGCTTCCTCAAGGTTTTCTCCGGCACCTATATATGGAATCCCCTCTTGATCCAATGCCGCCATTGTATCCAGTAACGCGTCCGGCCCAAAATCATAGACATGGTTATTCGCCAGATTGGCAATATCTGTTCCGAATATATGTAACAGTTTCGCACGGTCAGGATGTGCCCGGAATGTATATGTCTTCCCTTTCAGAGCTTCCCCTCTGGTACTGTAGGTAAATTCATTGTTTACCATCATGACATCCACATCATTCATCACCTGTAACAGATCTTCCGAAAAACAATCCTGAATTCCATTCGTACACTGATCCATATGATTCGTCGTACGCTGCCCCTCTCCAAAATTGATATCTCCGGTAAAAGCCAGTGTGATCTCAGATTCCGATGCACAGGGCTGCCAGATCACACGCTCCATCTGATTTTTAAAACGTCCCGTCTGTTCACAATACATCGTCCACAACACATGAATCGTGTTTCCTGTCAGTTTGTACCAGATATTTTGATCCGAATATGCAGCTCTAGCCTCTTCTGCAAGCTCTTCCACGCACTCTTCGCCATATTCCTGATAGAACCATTCTAAAAATGCGAGGTTCAACGGATATCCGCCTTTCCATTCTTTTGTCGTGGACTTTAAAACCGTATGAAACGCATCCTGCAAAGCTTCCCGCCGCTCCTGCTCTCTGGCCTCCGCTTCCTGCTGTTGTATAATCGCTTCCGTATCTGCAGATGCCATTCGCTCTGCATCTGCCATTACAGCCTCCGCAGCTTTCTTTTTCCCGTATCCATTGCAGTACAGCAGCAGACAAACCGCTATTAAAATTATCCAGATCCTGTTGTTTTGACGCATGCCACACTTCCTCTTATGTATAATCCTAAATAGTATAACATCTGATTTTACCGAAAGCAAGAGGACTGTCACAAAAGACAGTCCTCAATCATTACTTTGGTTATATTTCACACCCACGCCAGTTTTGGCGGATATTTCGTATCATCTGGTGTGAAATGCAACATACTTTGGTTACTTCTCTTTTACATACCCTATGAATTTATTCTGATACAATATCTGGATATATTTCACAAGCCGCTGCACCACCGGTTCTGCTTCTTTTCCAAACTGTGCCGAGACAAGTTTGGAAATCTCATGCACGTTCCGCGTTCCATCCATCTGCCGCCATACAAAGCTTCCGTATTCATCCAGCACAATATGGCTGATCCGTGGTCTTTTAAACACCTTCTGCGCAATCCAGTTATAAAATCCTTTATTCACCACATGAACGGTGACTCTCCCTTTCTTATCCGCATCCCAGGTATACAGTGGATTGCAGGCCGGAATAAAATCCATAAAATTTTTCTTCTTTTTTCTCACAATCTCACCTTCAACCGCTATTTTTTCACCTTGCGGAAGCAGAATTTCCAGAGCGAAAGTGTCAGAAGGGCAAATGCAAGCAGACCGATAATATTACCGACGTTCGGATCGGAAAGCGCCGGAATCAGCCCTGGCAAAAATCCATTGATAACGTCGCCTGCTGTGCCTTCGCCAGCCGGGACAATCGCAAGAATTGCCAGGAAAATCCCCACAAGGCCTTCTCCTGCAATCAGTCCGGACGAATACAGGACGCCATTCTCATCCACATCTTTCTTCACTTTATCACTGAGATTTTTCTTCTTTTCAATCACTAACTTTACAAGGCCGCCAACGATCATCGGCGTACTTAAGTGAATCGGAAGATATAAACCGATTGCAACCGGAAGTACCGGAATCCCAAGAATCTCAATAACAATCGCGATAAATGCTCCAATTCCCACCAGTGTCCAGGGCAGATTGCCGCCCATAACGCCTTCCACAATCATCTTCATCAGTGTAGCCTGCGGAGCCGGAAGCTGCGAGGAACCATAGCCCCATGCACGGTCTAACAGGTATAACACGCCGCCAATCGCAATTGCAGATGCCACAACGCCGATGATTTCACCTATCTGCTGTTTCTTTGGTGTAGCGCCTAAGATATAACCTGTCTTTAAATCCTGTGAGGTATCGCCCGCGATTGCTGCTACTATACAGATAACGCCGCCGATTGCAATTGCCGCCGTCATACCAGGCTGTCCTTCCATACCGGTTGCTTTTAACGCGATTGCCGCTACTAACAGAGTTGCAATGGTCATACCGGAAACCGGATTGTTGCTGCTTCCCACAAGACCAACCATACGGGAAGAAACCGTCGCGAAGAAGAAACCAAATACAACGACTAACAATGCGCCAAAGAAATTAATCGGAATCACCGGAACAAGCCAGATCGCAAGCGCCAGTACTATAACGCCGACAATAATAATCTTCATATCCAGATCCTGGTTTGTCCGCTCTCCGGAAGCGTCTCCTTTTCCAAAGCCTTTCATCGCTTCCCGGAATGTCTTAACAATTAACGGAAGCGATTTGATCAGACTCAGCACACCGCCGCAGGCAACCGCACCGGCGCCGATATACCGGATGTAGTTTGACCAGATGGCGTTAGAACCGCCCTCCGCATACAGCTGGGCAATGCTGACTGTCGCCGGGAATATCGTAATATCCGCGCCAAACAATACGATTAACGGCATAATTACAAACCATCCCAGCACACCGCCGCAGAACAGGTAAGAGGAAATCTTCGGCCCGCAGATATAACCTACGCCAAGCAGCGCCGGAAGTACATCCATCCCTACACCAGAGCCTTTATATGCCGGAATTTCATAATGAACCTCACTTGGAAATACCAGCAGCCCGTCTGTAATAAACTTATACGCCGCTGCAATACCAAGCCCCGCAAATACGGTGGACGCCTTATCGCCGCCCTCTTCGCCAGCCACCAGGACTTCTGCACAAGCCTGTCCTTCCGGATATGGAAGCGTTCCGTGTTCCTGTACAATCAATGCTTTTCTGAGCGGGACCATAAATAAAATACCCAATACGCCGCCAATTAACGCAATAACCGCAATCTCTATCAGAGACGGGGAACTGGTTCCCCACTCCGTCGCCCAGAGGAATAATGCAGGCAAAGTAAAGATTGCGCCTGCCGCTACGGATTCACCCGCAGAACCAATGGTCTGTACCATATTGTTCTCAAGAATAGAATCCTTCCTTAAAATCTTGCGAATAATTCCCATGGAAATAACGGCTGCCGGAATCGAGGCCGATACGGTCATTCCCACACGAAGCCCCAGGTACGCATTCGCGCCGCCAAATACAACAGCCAGTATAATCCCCAGTATAATCGAGGTTTTGGTGAACTCTGGCAATGTCTTATTCGCCGGGACAAATGGTTTAAAATCGTTGTTGTCACTCATTTCATTTTCTCTCCTTTGCATTTTTATTTCACTATTTTAACAAAAATTTAACATATTGTCTACTTCATTTGGCTAAAGTGTACAAAAAATAGCAGGCATCTGATCCTGCTATTCCAAATCAGACGCCTGTTTCTGCCGTCATCCATATTCTCATTTTCTCATACTTCCCAATCTTTTCTCAAAATATTCGTCAATATTCTGTTTAATCTCTTCTGGCTGCATGCTTTTGGAAATATAGCCCGCCGGCTTCAATTCCATAACTTTGTCTCTTGTTTCCTTAACTTTGTCTCTTGTTTCCTTATCTACTCTGCCAGTCAGGAAAATAACCGGGATATCTTTATAATCCTCTTCCAGACGGATCATTTCCAGTACCTGCTTTCCATCGCAGATCGGCATTTCATAATCCAGCAGTATCAAGTCCGGCCTGTTCAGTGAAATACTCCGGATTGCAGCCAGTCCGGAATTGGCCAATGACATCTGATAATCGCCTTCCAACAATTTCTTCATTGCATTCAAAATCACTTCAGAATCATCCACCAGCAATATTTTCCGCTTCTTTATGCGGGCTTGTTCTTTGTGATTTCTGCTGAGAAAATTCTCAATTTCCTTTTTGATCTCTTCCGGCTGCATCTTTTTGGAAAAATAGCCCGCCGGTTTTAACGCCATAACTTTCTTGATGCTTTCCCTGTCTATTCTGCCAGTCAGAAAAATAACCGGAATATCTTTAAAATCCTCTTCCGAACGGATCATTTCCAATACCTGCCTTCCGTCGCAGACCGGCATTTCATAATCCAGCAGTATCAAATCCGGCCTGTTCAGTGAAATACTCCGAATCGCAGCCAGGCCGGATTTTACCATCGACACCTGGTAAATACCTCCTAACAGCTGGCCCATCGCATTCAAAATCACATCAGAATCATCCACCAGCAATATTTTCTGCTTCTTGCTGGTTTGTTCTCTGGCATTCTGGCTGAGATAATCCTCAACTTCATGCATAGCGTTTTCTGCCCTGATAGAAACGTCGGGTTCTTCGATAAGCAAATGCGGCGCAAACGTGCAAAATGCAAAATATCCTTCTCCGGTATTGAACAGCAGGCTGCTCTGCAATTTATTCTTGTCAAACGCCCGTTTAAAAGGATCGTAAGTCAGCAAATTTTCCTCTTTCAACTCATATGTATCCATTTCCGGCATATATTCCCGGATGCGCTCGGCAAATTGCCTGGCAACATATCTGGTAGTGTTCAGCAGCATTGTATCCAGTTTATCAGATTTAGCGCCCATCATTTTTCCAACGGTTCTGGAAATCAGCTTTTCTTCAAAAACCATCAAAATTTCCATTCTTTTCTTTTCATCATTGCCATATGCCAGGCGATAGTAGATCCCTCTCCCAAACTTTTCTCCGCCATACCGTTCACTGAGCAGCCTGGAGTCGAGCTGGAACATATCGAATAAAAGCCGGATAATCGTCTTTCCCAACCGTGACTGTTCTTCTTCTGGCAGCAAACCAATCCACCGGCTCTCCGCTTTTCCAACAATCGCGCGATCTTCCGTTAATGTATGCCCAATCAGCCATCCGGCGCAAACCCCCAGAAAATGGCTGACAGATTCCTGGGAATAATCTGACTGCAGCAATTCCTGTTCCAGTTCCGGCAAGGTTTTCCGCCTGAAATTATCATGTACACGCCTATGCGTCTCAAATCCGTTATAACCAATAGACGCCATATAAACTTCTTCTTCCGCGAAGTGCCTCATTGCATGTTCTTTAAAATATTTAACCCCCTCTTCACAGACCCACTGGCTTTTGGACTCCTGTTCGCTGAATGCGAGCAGCTTATTCAAAATGCTAAACAACTTTCTATGTTCTCTGTCAATAATGTCAACCCCAATATTAAACCGTTCTTGCCATACTAATTTATTGTCCATGATTTCCTCCTTTTCTGCGGCAAATTCTAAATTCCGCAGATATATCACTGTCATTTGTCTTTTATTTTGCCGCTCCACTGTATCCCGATATTTACATTCTGCAGCCGCATAGGCAAAACTCCGTATACAGCAGCATAAAAAAATAATGCTTTATCCATATACAATAAAGCAGGCCATTGTTTAAAGTATATCACAAATATAAAAAAAATAAAATGTTTTTTAAAAAAACATAGTTACCTTGTACCTGTTATCCCCCGCTATAAGCGCCGTCTAATGCCTGCTGCATCTCCTGCGTATATTTCCTGCTGTAAATATTTCCAACCTGGGCGCATCCCTGCTGGTAAAGCGTTTCTTTCCTGCTCTGGTAATCCTCTGCGCCCGGATCTAAGGTACGGATCTGGTCAATCACAGCCTGGATCTGTTTTCCTACCTCCCGATCCCTCCGGTAATCCGCAACCGTATAACCATCCGAAAGCACTTCATCATCTGCGCGTCCCGGAAGAAATTCCTCGTTCTCGTATGCACTCGAATCCGTACCCGTACCGTCCGCTTTTTCAAACGATCCCATTTCATAGCCGTATTTCTCCAGTAAATACAGCATAGATTCCTTCCAGATAGATGCCGGATAGGTCGCCCCATACAGGTTGCTCAGCGTCTTTGGCGTATCAAAGCCAACCCATACAGCCACGGTAAAATATGGCGTAATCCCGCAAAACCAGCCGTCCTTGCTGTCATTTGTCGTACCCGTTTTTCCCGCAGCCTCCACCTTGGACGCAGACGCCCATCCCATCGAAGAGGCCGTTCCTCTGCTGATTACACCTTTTAAAATATCCACCATCTTATCTGCCGCGTCCGAGCTGTATACCTCATTCCCCAGTGGTTCCAGATACTGCTCGTTTCCGTCCAGATCTTTAATGGATGTAATACAGCTCGTGTCCCGATAGGAGCCATGATTTCCCAGGGCTGCATATGCGCCTGCCATCTGCTCCGTCGTCACGCCATACGTCAGTCCGCCCAGGGATGCTGACAGCGTTTCATCCTGCGGCACAATTTTGTCAAAATTCATCGCCTTGATAAAAGAAAGTCCGTATCTGGCGCCGATATCGTTAAACAGCTGGTAAGCACAGCCGTTTTTACTCTGCTCCACCGCGCTCCGCAGCGAAAACTGGCTTCCGGTCATTGTGGATACGGTTTTGCTGTTCTTTGCCACGGAAACGTCAATATTGTTCAGGGTCGAACTTTCCGTATATCCCTGCATCAGCGCCGGCGTATACACAACCAGGGGCTTAATGGTACTGCCTGGCTGCCTGTGGCTTTGATACGCCCGGTTTAGGGTATACATATTTAAAAATCCCTCCTGCGACCGTCCGCCGACAATCGCAAGCACCTTTCCTGTCTGGTTGTCAATCGCTGTAAGCGCCCCCTGAAAATCATACATGCCCGATGAGCCAATGGAAATATCCATATTTAAGCCATTGTCTATCATGGACTGCAGGGTATTCTGCGCCTCACTGTCCAGCGAGGTATAAATTTTATAACCTCCGGTATAAATCCGGTCACGCACATCGGAATACCAGGTATCGTACTCCTCCTGATAATTCTTATACGCTTCTTCTGAATCAAAGTCATACTGGAAGGTAAATCCTTCCTCCTGCATCATATATTTCACCGCGCAATGCAGGGCGTATGTCGTCTGATAATTATTGACACGATCCGAGCTGTTTCTCTTTGGCTCCGCAACCGTGATTTTTTCCGCCAGCGCCTCTGTCAGCTCCGCTTCCGAAATATAATCGCAGTCATACATATCCTGCAAAATTTTATCGCGCCGCTCAATGGCACGCTCCGGGTCTGTATACGGATTGTAATACGTAGGCCTGTTCGGAATCGCACACAGATACGCTGCCTGAGACAGGGTAAGCTCTGAAGCCGGAATCCGAAAATACGCATCCGCCGCTGCTTCAATCCCGTAAATATTGTTTGCAAAACAGCAGTTATTGATATAAAATTCCATAATCTGCTTTTTGGTATATTTCTTTGTCAATTCCGTTGCAATCATAATTTCCTTGACTTTTCTTGCAATCGAAACCTCATTGGTCAGATATATTTTCCGCGCTAACTGCTGCGTAACCGTACTTGCCCCATGGATCACGGACCCACGGCTTTTTACGTATGTAAAAGCAACGCGCAATATCCCTTTCATATCATATCCGCGGTTCGTCCAGAAATTGCGATCTTCTACCGCAATAAACGCATTAACCGCATTCTGCGGGATATCCTCATACCGCAGATAAATATTCTTTTCCGAAGCCGACAGCTCTGCAATCTGATTGCCGTCTTTATCATAAATATAAGAAATATTCAGCGGCTGAAAATCCCTGCGGCTGCTTTCCTCTACTTTCTGCTTCGCCTCCTGCTGCCATGCGCTAATATCATCTTTATACCGGAAAAATACCATCCCCACAATGCACAGCATTACTAACATCATCAGTGACAGTGCAATTTTTATGCTTGTGCCAAAAGCGCTCCGTTTGCGCTTTTTCTTCGTCTGCGGCTTTTTCGCGGTTTGCTTCTTAGATGCGGGCTTTTTTTTCGCTGTTGTCTTTGTACCTGCGCCCTGTCTTGTCGTTTTTTTCTGTGCTGACTGTTTTGCCGTCGTCTTTTTGTCCAATTATATCACCTTATTTCTTTTATCTGGCCATTCTTGTCTTGTCATCTTTTCAACAATATGCAGCTTTTCCAAGGCTTATGTATTGTTTTATTGATGTTACTTCTTCTTTGAACAAAAGTCAACTGAATACACAGAAATGTCACTATGCCGCGTAACAGTTCAGCCTGCCGGCTGTCAAAGTCTGCACGCTCCAAATACGCAGAAAACGCTTCCTTTGCCGCCTTCATATCCAATCCGACGATTTCACGGACAAATTCTCCCAGAGGCTTTTTTCCATATTCTTTTTCGTAATCCGCTCTGGCGCCAAGCTCACTCCACAATATTTCTTCCAGACTCTTGATATCCTTTTCTGTCAGCGGCCGATTTGTTTTCAGCTTTGCAATCGCGTCATGCTCCTGATGTTCCCGCACATAATATTCCGCTTTTTCTCTGTAATTCGCCAGTTCGTCATGATCCAATTCTGCGCCGTTCCACTCCATATTCAAAATATCGTCTGTAAAATCAGTCTCATATTTCACCGTGATATGCGGAATATACTTCATCAAATTTCTGAGTTCTTCGGAGTATCTGGCTTATAAAATCAGACTTTGCCTGAATTTCAGGAATTTTCGCCATACTGGCAATTCCACCGACTCGTTTTAACAGATCGCTTCTTGCCTTTGCATACTTTTTCCCAGTCAGATAAGCCAGTTCTATTCCATACATCAGGGCATCAAACCGTACTGCGGCAGCTTCTTTGGTTCTGAGAACTCGTCAATTGCGCTTTGCGCATATGCAATATGGCTGTCAATTACCTTTGCAAAATCATCCGGAAGATGCGGATATTCCTTGTGGAACACCTTCAGAATCTTTTCCGCATGATCATGATTCCTTGCGAAAATAATGGTCTTGCCGATTTTCTGTCCATACGCAATTTTAATGCCCTCTTCCATAAGAATATGCAAAACTTTCCGAATTGTGTCTTTGTTAAAAATCCATGCATTTAGTGCGGAAGAACCGATAGTGTCAGGGATTTTGCCATCCTCTTTCTGAAATGTATTCTCATATTCCTGCTTTTCTTCTTCGGAAAGTTCATCATAGGAAATTCCCTGTGAAATAAATTTCAGCGTAGTCTCTATCGATTGGAACTCAACCAGATATCCGTCTTTCACAGCCTGCGCCAGTTCATAGCCATAGGTAGGAACGCCGCTTTCCAGTTCAAAAACAGAGTATGTATTTTTATCTATATCATCTTTCGGCGTAGCAGTCAGTCCTATTAGCAGAGCATCAAAATAGGTAAATATATCCCGGTATTTCTGATAAATCGATCTGTGCGCTTCATCACAGATAACCAAATCGAAATGACCGCAGGAGAAAATTTTACCCGCTTCATCTCTGGTATCATCGATTAGATTCATCATCGTCTGATACGTGGAAAAAATACAGCGTGCGTTCTCGTCTCTGTTATTATCGCACATATTGCTGCATGACAAATCCGGGAGCAGATTCACAAAACTTCGCTTTGCCTGCGTTACTAAGAAGTTCTGTCTGCCAGAAACAAGATATGCTTTACCCAGCCATGTTCTGACAAAATACGGCACAACTCAATCACAGTCCTCGTTTTGCCGGAGCCGGTAGCCATTACAAGCAGCGCCTTTCTTCTGTTCGTTTCCCCAAACGAACGGCACACGGCTTTCACCGCCGCCTCCTGGTAATACCTGCCGGCAATTGTTTTGTTGATTGTAATATGTTTCAATCTTGTTTCAAACCCATTTGTCAGAAAAATAACCGGTCTGCGTTTATACTTTTTTTCCAGTACTTCTGAATCTGCTGCTGTGCATCAATAATTGCCTTGATTTTATCTAATACAGTGATAATTTTAGTCTGTTTCTCTACAGAATGAATCTGAACAGTCATCCTTGATAAAGTTGCTTTATTCAGTGTTGTTCCCATAACAGCCTTATTGCTGCCTACATCCCAATTTTTATAAAGAAATAGATAATACAAATAATCTGGTATAATTTTCACAATACCTTTATCAATAAAAGCCATAATCGCTTCATTAGAGTACATGTTTACTGGTGTAATAGCCACTTTACCAATTGAAAGTTTAAAGCTCATAATAACGGTATTAGCCGGTATTTCTTTGATGCCGCCTGCAATAATCGCCAAATCAGACAATGATTCTTTAGTATGATATATATTTAACTGCATTTGACAAATCTCCGACTGATATCCATGCATGATCCGCCGGCTCCCAGTACGCAGAATTATTTCGTGATGGTGTTTTCCCCATCTGAAGTTCAAATAACTCCGATAATCGATATTCCATTTTTTATCCCCTGTCACTTCATATATTTCTTCTGATTTTTACCATTCCAATATCCATACCAACCGTTTTACTCATTAGCCAGGTAAAACATATTTACAGCTTTTTCCTTTGCCCTGCTGTATCAGCAAGCCTTTCTCCACCATCCTTCTCAACATACGCGATGCTGAAGAAGCACTGATTCTAAACTGCTTTTCCACATCGTTCCGTACAATTTCGCCATTCTTTTTCACAAAAGCAAGAATCTTCCCCTCATCGCTTGTAACAGAACTTGATTTATCAAATTCCACATTATAATTGATATTTGGAAGTGTAATCTTAAAGGCATTATTGGTTGTTTCAATCATTGGCGTCTTATCGGTATTCTCATATGATTGCATAATTTTACGAATCCCGGTGCCATATGCTTCAATCAGCTCCAACCGATAAAATACATTTGCCAGATTCTGGTTTCTGCACACAGACAGCCCCACCATCACATCTTCCAGCTCGATTCCTGGCAATAGTCCACCGACAGAAACAAATTCCATACGATCTGCATAGATACTGATAAGGGCACTGGCGCTAAATCCATAATCACGATGCACCAGCACATTCAGCAATGTCTCCCTCACAGCAACCTCAGGATAATCCCTGGTGTCAATTCGCCGCAGTTTATTAAAGGTTGAGTGAGTCTGATTATGCAAATCAATATAAGCATAGACATCATGTAACTGCTGCATCAGGGAACCGGTAAACTCGTGCCGATCTTTAAAAATACTCTGATCGGTATCCTGAAAAACAGCAGCTTTAATCGTATGCATACACTGTTCCGATAAAAGCAGGGCGAGGTTTGTATAAATACCATCCGCATTCAGCAATTTTAATGTCTGCATTTGTTTCGATCCAAACGGGATCTCCCGTACAGAAAATTCTTTTTTAGCTGCCCGAAACGTCAGCTCCTGGTTCAAAGACCGCATTTCTTCAAAGCGATCCCCATCCGTTTCCTTAATCATATACCGGATCATAGTATCTGTCGCAGGCACCGCTGAATATCCCTGCCGCACATATACCCCTTCCGGCCGGAGCCCCTTTTTCGCGATATAATATGGCCGTTCTGTTCCTCTCTGAATATCAATCGCAACAACATGTTTTCCTTCCACTTCCAATGTCCTATAGTGGAGAAACATTGTCAAATCAGGTTTTATTGCATCACGCACCATATTACTGACCTGCAAAGCGATTCCATCCGCATCTTCCACGCCTGTTACCGTTCCGTCGTCCTGGATGCCGATGTAAAGCTTACCACCATCACAGTTTGCAAAAGCAATTACTTCTTTTTTTATGTCATCAACAATCATTGCTTTTAACTCAACATGTTCACTTTCCTGAAATTTCATTCTGGATACCCCCATATCATTCTTTCCAGTCATATTATAGTCAATCTCGCCAATCTCGTCAATTCATTTGACACGATTGACACGAAAAAGAATTGCTTTTACCCCTGCAAATCTCAATCAAACAACTCTTGCTCCGTTTCAAATAAAATCTGAACTAATACCTTATAGTCCAAATATTGTATTCCTTCTTTTCCAATGTATATTTTATCAGACAATTTACTGTTATAGTAGATATCCATTGCCTTTTCATACGAAATATCGCACTGTTCTGCCAGATGTGCAATAATCCGTTCTTCAAGGTTTTCCTGATATACATGTTCTAATGTTTCTTCCTTCATATCTACATCACCTCATAAAATGATTCATAACATAACAATTGATTCATCGCCTTCTGGATTATAAAAGCAATCTGATCATAATCATGGTAAACCCTTATTTCTTTTAAAGCTCTTTCCTTATCCCAGATACCGGAATGGTACATATCCACAACTCTGAACACTTTATCGTCTGCTACTTTCCCTTTTATTAAATCATATTGCAGATAATCATTTTCCCTGTCACGGCATCTGCATACAAAATCAATCCATTCGTTTAAGTCCTTCTCAAAATGCTTACAAACCAGCCCGTCCAGCTCTTCTTTCATCTGATAAATATTCACAATTCCCTTATCTGCACCTGATATATCAGCTTTTCTCCTTGCCCATCTCTCAGCCTGTTCCCTTACTGTTGTTACATAAAAACCTTTTCCAAAGTCCAGGGTCCTAAAAGAATGCTATACGTCCGGATGATTTACAATCACATTTGAGCCATGATAAACAATCATACAGATATCCCCCTTACAGTAAGATATTCTTTTATATCTTCAACAACATACTGCGTGCTTTGCGTGTGAAGGATCTCATAATTAGGCACTAAAAATCCCATAATACAATTCGCGCTTTTCATCTTTTGATATACTTCCGAAGGATGATACTTCCAATGATTTGCACATGCATGAATCATATAAATTACAAACGAAAATGAATCCTTATTCATATCTGCATTTCCCCTTTTCTTTTATTTACATTTACCACATTCATTTACATCTTACCTGCCCTCTTCTTCCCTGAAAATTCCGGTTTATCTCCCCCTTTTTCGTCCATATCTCTGCATTTAACCCTTCTCTTCTTGCTCCCCATCAGACTGCAGCATCGCTTTTAACTCCTGAAATTCTTTCGCAATCTGCATTTCCAATTCCTCTATTTTCTCTATTATCTCAGATGCCGGCGGATATTCTATCGGTATATATTCCACTTCTTTATATTTATTAATCGAAAGATCATATCCGTTGTCCACAATCTCCTGCTTTGGCACCAGAAAAGACTTGTCTGTCCGTTTTCTGTCTGCTTCTGCATTCCGATTGCGGAATCTTTCAATAATATCCGGAATATCATTGTCATTTACATCCAGCGGATTTGTTAACCCTCCTGTCCAAAACATTTCCCATAGACTGTCAATTTTGTTTTTCAGTTCTCCGGTTATCATTATATTCCCCTCTCTGTTCCATTCCATGTATCTTTCGTACCATATCTATTGTATCAATCAGCCCGCACGGCACCGCTGCCTGAAAGATAATAGGAAAATACTATCATTCCCTTCCTTCCATGTCCAGTTTATTTCAGCGCTTATTCGTTGTAATTTTCATAAACAATTATTGCTTTTCACACCTAATAGCACAAAATGTACAAGAAATACTTGAAAAGTGTAAATTATAGAAACAACTCGTACATTTCCAAATACATTGTAAGAGAAGGTTGACAAATAAGAGCCAAAAATTCTATAATTTAACAAAAAGACTTCTGATAATATGGTTTATTTTACCAGAATATCAAAACTATGTAAAACAGGGGGAACTATAACATGAGAAGCATTCGTACCAAAATAACCTTATGTCTTATTCTGACCATTTTAGTTGCATTAACTGCATCCGGGGTATCCAGCATTATCCCCAACTACAACAGTACCATTTCCACTGTAGAGTATATGATGAGTGAAACTGCAACTCTGGCGGCAGAACGCGTAGAACAGGAGCTAATGGCTTATAAGAACGCTGTCATGGATGCAGGCTGCATTCCGCAGCTGACGGATTCAGCGGTATCACTGGAAGAAAAAAAGACCATTATAGAAGAACGCGCCGCCATGCACAATTTTCAGCGTGGAAATATCATCGGTATGGACGGCATCAGTATTTTTGATGGAAAAGATTATTCTGACCGCGAATATGTAAAAAAAGCCCTGGAGGGCAATATCTATGTATCTGAACCGCTGATCAGTAAAATTACAGGCGAATTGTCCATTATGGTTGCCGCGCCTCTTTATTCGGAAGGAATTTATGGTTCCACGATTGACGGCGTCGTATATTTTGTCCCGCATGAAACATTCTTAAATGATATCGTATCTTCTGTTCAAATCGGGGAAAACAGCAGAGCCTATATGATCAACAAATCCGGCGATACCATTGCCGACATTACGCTTGATACGATTACGGTTCAGAATATCGAAGCCGAAGCCCAAAACGATTCCACTCTGCAAGAACTTGCAGCAATCCATGCCGCCATGCGCCAGGGAGAAAATGGATTTGGAAGCTATACCAGTTATACGGAAGAAGACGAGACCAAAATGTTCACCGCTTATGCTCCGGTTAAGGATACGGACGGCTGGAGCATCGCCGTTACCGCACCACAGTTAAATTATCTGGCTTCCACACGGGACGCCATGGTTATTAATATCGCAGTCATTGTCACTGCCATATTGATCTCCATTGTTATCGCCCTGATTTTGGCCAACAGCATCAGCAAGCCGATGAAAGCCTGCGCAAAACGGATGGAGCTTCTTGTAAAAGGCGATCTGGAAACACCGATGCCAAACATAACCAGCAAAGACGAAACTGGTATGCTTGCAAACTCTACTACCGCCCTTGTTGAAGGCTTAAGTATGGTTATCAAAGATATCAATTACCTGATGAATGAACTGGCAAACCAGAATCTAAATGTACATACACAGCATGAAGACGTCTATGTCGGCAGTTTCCATGATATCCTGCTCTCCATGCGTCATATGAAAACGGAGTTAAGCAGCATTATCATGCAGGTAAACCGTTCTGCGGAAGAAGTCGCTGCTGCCAGTGACCAGTTATCCACAAGCGCCCAGACACTCAGCCAGGGGACGACAGAACAGGCCAGCGCAGTACAGGAGCTGGCGGCACAAATCAATGAAATTTCCGATCAGGTTAAAAATACCGCAAAAGAGGCTCAGGATGTCCGTACCCAGACCCACGAAACCGGAGAAGAAGTTTCACTGTGTAACCAGAAAATGCAGCGCCTGGTGGACGCTATGGATCAGATCCAGACCAGCTCCAATGAAATAGAAAAGATCCTTAAGACAATCGATGATATTGCGTTCCAGACAAATTTACTGGCTCTGAATGCAGCTGTTGAAGCAGCCAGGGCAGGCAGCGCAGGCAAAGGGTTCGCCGTTGTTGCAGAAGAAGTGCGCAGCCTCGCCAGCAAGTCTGCAGAAGCTGCGAAAAACACCTCCGTATTGATTGAACGCTCGACAGACGCTGTGCGTACCGGTACGGAAATCGCCGCAAATACAGCTGATATCCTGTCAGAAGTTGTAGGAAGCATCCAGAATGTAGTCCATTCGATTGATACGATTTCCTCCGTATCCAGTGAACAGTCTGATGCCATCTGGCAGGTTACCGAAGGAATCAACCAGATCGCAGCCGTTGTTCAAACCAACAGCACAACCGCCCAGGAAGGCGCCGCCGCCAGCGAACAGCTCTCCTCCGAAGCGACAGATTTAAAACATCTGGTAGATCAGTTCAGACTTGCGTCTTTATAACAAAATATCAAACAGGGAGAACGTTTATGGTTCAGACGTTCTCCCTGTTTTTATTTAAAACACTCCTTTATTTTCAGCTGCGTAAAAATGCCCTATATCATCATAAGATTTTAAATATTCATCCAAATACCAGGAGCGTCCTCCGCCTAATCGAGCTGCAAAGCCGATATTTCCCAAAAGTCTGACTTCTGCTTTTCCATCTTCCAGATGGGCAATCACAAGACAATAAATTGCCGCACCCTTTCCGCACCGAAATTCTACTACGTCACATTTTGTACTGTCATTTCTGGATTTTTCAAAACCGGTGGTTCTCCGCAGAATGGAAATTTTCCCTTCCTGGAAAAGTCCGCGATGTTGAAATTCTTCTATATACCGGCGGAATGGTTCGTTCCCTTCCGCCAGTTTCTTCTTTATGCCAAACATTTCCTACCCTTTCTTAATTTTCTGTGTTTTCACATAGCCTGCTTTCTTTGCCGTCAGCAGTTTTTTATACGCACTGTATTTCTTTTTGGGCACTTGATAGGCTGCCTTCGCATGGATTTTTCCAAATGCCTTGCTGCCGACTTTTTTTAATGATTTTGTTTTTATCGTTATACTCTTTAATTGTTTACAGCCATAAAACGCCTGTTTTCCAATTGTAGTTATGTTTGTGCCAATTACAACGCTTTGCAGCTTCTTGGCGTTTTTGAATACGCCTGTATGGATTGCCGTCACTTTATATTTCACGCCATTTGAAGTTATAGTCGGCGGAATGGTTACTTTTTTCACCGACGCTTTTTTCTGATGTTTATATACTGTGACCGTCGCTGTCTGTCCCGGTTTACTGGTAACTTTATACTGTATGCTGCCTGATTTCAGTATGGTTCCTTTTGCCGGCGCGGTTACGGCTGCCGGAGGATTCGTATCCGGTTTTTGTACCGTATCCGCCTTTGTTACAACAACCGATATTATAGCAGTTTTCCCCTCATAGGAAATACGGATTTGATATGTCCCCGCCGCCGCCATATTCACTGACTTTGTATCGATGGCTGCATCTGCTGTTACATTTGACCGGCTGCCGTCAGAATAGGTTCCGATCACTGCAAGATCGGTTAGTTTCAGCGTTTCTCCTGCAGTATAATTTGTTTTTCCAAGGCTTGCCGTAATACCGGTCAATGTCCGGCCGCTGACTGTTTTATCGTCGGTCAGCGCTACAAAGTCCTCGTTATTCCCGGCGTTTTTGTCGGTATCCGGCGCTTCTGCCGTTACATAATACATGGTATCTTTTTCAAACGGTATTGCGTCAAATCCAATAGAGGCTCTGCTTTGCGCTTCGATTTTTGTAATTACCGCACTTTGTAAAATATCGCCGCTTACACTGCCCTTGCGCAAATTCACCTTTATATTTTCTGCATTTTGAAACCCGTTGTTTCTAACATCCGCAAGAATCGTTACGGTTCCATTCCCATCATACGCCCAGTAAGCGTTATCCACTGCAATATCTTCATAAGAAAGTACGATATCTACACTGCCATCCGGTGATGTTATGCTGCTGCCTGCCGGCGTCGCCTGTATGGTTACTGTTTTTCCGATTTGCTCTGCCGGTACAATCATAGGAAAGAGAATTTCAGCAGTTTCACCTGCCTGCATCGTGTTCTGTATATCGCTTTCCTGCAAGATCCGGCCGTCTGCATCGGTAACGGCAACATGCAGGCCTGCAATATTTTCTATGGAAGTATTCTTTACCAAAAGCGCAACTTCCATCAATCCTTCAGATATTTCCTCTAAATCGCAGACTGCGTTTTGTATGCTGACCGATTTGCCGGACTGATACTCTGTCAGCACAAGATCCGTCTGTCCATAGAGCTCTGCAGCCGAATGTTCGTAATCCATTTCTCCTTTGATATTTACTCGATTGCAAAGCATCTGCAAGGTACCATCTGACCAGCAGGCGGAAAAATCTGTGATTTCCGTACTGTCTTTGGGATCGGAGATCTGAATCGGCTCACTCCAGCCTTCTTTCGTTTTTATCACGCCCAAAATACTGTTTTTCAATCCGTCCGGCGTCAAAAACAGCACAGCTTCCGTACTGCCGTCGCTGACCACCCTGTAATCCGTATAGGAAAATCTGTGTTCCCCTAATACAGTCTCTGTCTGCGGCGACGAAATATCCTTCTTGTAAACGATATCGCCTTCCTGGCTCCAATATAACACATGGTTCTCAAATGTTACATTCCTGTCCGACACATCATTGTCTGTTATCTTTGTCCCATTGACATATATCTCCTGATCGGATGTGGTGCCGAAATCTCTGTCCGCATCCGTGGCATATGCCAAAGTATACGCCTGCCCGTTTGTATCCGACGCCAGGCAAAGGATTGCTTCTTCCACTCCATCATAAGAGACAACTGGTTCACTCCATTGACCGCCGCTATAGGTACTTGTCAGAATGGAATTGGTTCCTTTGGTTCCAAACCAGTCCATCGCTGAATTTTCTACCCAGGAAACATGTATGGCGCCGCTGTCGCCGGAAATTACAGGCATGGAAGGCAATGCCTGCGGATTCCGGTTAAGTAAAACAGCTTCTGAAAAACAAGCGTTTGCAAAATCAAACTCCGCCGCCTGTATTTCAACCTGCTGAAGTTCCTGCAGGCTGTCTTCAGCTCCGCTTAAAGCTTCCTTGGTATCTTCCCATACCACCATGCAGGTATCGCTGCCAGAGATATATAACTGTGCGTTCAGATCCGGCGTGCCATCCTGTTCTACCGGGGCAGGCGTACTCCAGCTTTTCCCGTCAAAATAAGAATAATATAAAGTTACCGCATTTACATCCGCCTCCGGAGCATGGAACCAGACTGCAATTTTCTTTCCATCCTCAAATTCTTTGATTTGAGGGGACGTCTCTGATAACGCGTTTTCCTGCACCATCAAAACATCCTGCGCATATCCGCTCTCTGTATTGGAAGCAGGAACCGCCTCCATAGAAGCCCCCGAAGCATCCAGGTAAGATAAATCGGCAACGACATAATCTTCTGCCTGGTACAGCTCATTTGTATCAAATGCCTCTTCCATCGCAAGACCGATGCTTTCCACGCCGTTATCAATCGTCCATTCTTTTTTCAGCCCCTCCGGCTCCCATGTTTTCTCATAGATGCCTAAAGCCGTCAGCTTAAAATACGCATTGATCGCCAGCGTTGCTGCGAAATAATTTTCTTTTGCGTAATAAAATTTTATCTGGGGAGAAATGCTCGCCTTTCCGCCGCCGCCAATCGTGGCAATATTTGTATTTCCCAGGCCACCGCCTACCGAGCCTTCCAGTTTTGCGGAAATTTCCCCATTGGGCACATACTTCTTCTTTCCTGCGTCATAACTCATATTGAATCCGGCTTTCGCCTCGCCGCCAACACTTGCTTCCCAGTATACAGGAACGGGAACCACCACGACCATAACGGACATATTTCCGCTCCAGTCCGCTTTTGCGCTGATAACAAGATACAATCCCGCTTCCGTAAGCTGGATCTTTTTGTTTCCATCCAGATATCCCTCGGCATAGCCAAGTACCTGAATATCCGATTCGACGCCAAAAGAGCCTTTCTTTTTGGCAATATCATCGCCATATTTTTTCTTGATATTATCCCATACGCTGGATGTGGACCCAGGTTTTGCATTTTTTAAATTCTTCACGGATTTGACAAAATCGTCTACATTACTTTTCAGATTTTTGAGCTGCTCACAGGCATTTGAGGAATCCCATTCTTCCTTTTTATTTCCGTCGCTGCCTGTCGTGCTGTCGAAAGAAGTATTATCAATATCAATTCCAAGGGCAGCTTTTACTTTTCCATCTTCCACAGACACGGTGACAGGAAGAATTTCATTTTGTAAAATATCAAGGCTTAACTCTGAGCCGCCCAGAAAAGGAACCGCTTCCGGAATTTTAAGCTTGATATCATCCCCAAAGGATACCTCAAACCCGTCCAGGCCGGCCGCCTTCGAGTCCAGCATAAACGCCAGCTGGCGTTTTACCGTGTTCCCCTTAGCATTCTTTGCAATCAGATAAATATCTTTGCTTACATCAAATGTTTCATAGAGCGGAACCGACAGTGTTGTTTTTCCCGCCGGAAAATTCACAAATGTCGCTTCCTGCCCCAGCTGCAATGTTCCGGAATCCGCATTTCCCCAATCTACATCCACGCTTAACGAAATTGCCCCGGATTCCGTACCCACAGGATAATCCTCGGAAAGCACATCGACGGTATTCACCCACACCGCATGAATGGACGGATTGTCCGATGCTTTCTGCAGATAAATTTTCTGGTTATTCGTCAGGTTCGCAAATGCAATCGATCTGGTCTTAAACCCTTGTTTGGATACCTGGATTTCTCCCGTTTTATAGTTTGGGACAGCTACCTGGCCATTGGAATCCGCTTTGTATTCCACACCATCATGTGTGACAATGGCGTTGGATGCCTTTTTGTAATTGTCCCTGTCCTTACTCTGGTCATTTTCATTCTGTAAGATGTTTAGCTTCAATGTTCCGGAAGGCTTCTCTTTTATAACAGTCACCTTGCATACCGCCGTATAACCTCCCACAGAAGCCGTGATTTCGGCAGTTCCTTCCCCAACCGCCGTTACGGTTCCTGCTGCGTCCACAGCTGCAACTGCCGGATTTTTAGAATTCCATGTCACTTCCCTGTCTTTGGACGTATACGCGTCAGAGAACACAACGGATAATCCTTTGGTCTCATTTGGCTTTAACGCCAGTGAGCTGACAGACATAGATACCATGTCCGTATTGATATTATCCGCCAGACCTTCAAACGAAAACGCAATCTGATCCGCATCGCTTACCTCGATATATCCGTTATTTTGAATATCATTCATAAACGTGGCGGCAAATTGTTTTTCTGTGCCTCTCAGGGAATGAAAGTATCCCAGAGAATAAATAATATATTCACTTTGTATCCCCAGGAAAGTATTATAAATTGCGCTGCAGTAAGGAGAGCCGCTATGTGTAAACGCATTCCCTTCCGGATCTACATATTCCGTTCCCTCGTACCGTGCGCCAGGCCCGCTGTATGCTGCTCCTTCATTGGGCATACCGTCCGCCATTACAATCAAATACTGCTGCGCAGCTTCACCGTAGGTCTGCAGCACGTTATCTGCTTCCGCCATTCCGGCGTTCATGGCCGTGCCGCCCGACGCGTTTAAGTTTCGGATCACACTCCTTAAGTCACTGCGGCTGTTAGTAAAATATTCCCCGTCAAACGTATATGTTTTTACTCTGCTTTCAAATGTTACAATGCCAATGCCCACATCCGGGTCTTCTGCCAGGATATCGTCGACAAAATTATAGCAGGCTTTTTTCAGCTGGCTTAAAGGCGTTCCCCCCATACTGCCGGAAACATCCAGCACAAGCACAATTTCATTCTTTCGTGCCTTTGGGGCGGCCGCCCTTTTTCCTTCGTCCGATACCGCCCAGTCAACCGTTTCATACACCACGTCCAGTGATTCAATCGTTACGTCTTCCCTTGCTGCCTTCTCTATCGCTTCCTGATCCATCTCTTCTTCCGCAGAATCTGTTTCGGCAGCGCTGATCCGGCAGCCGTTTCCAAATAACAGAAGGAAGCATATGCATCCTGCAAGCCAGGCAGATACTATCCTTTTTCCCATTTTCATCGTCTCTCTCCTCCCTATTTTGTCTTTTTGCTTGCCGCTTTACTCCATGATCCGTAATACTTCTTTCCTTTGACCGTCTTATAGGCTCTGATTCTGATATAATACTTTTTCTTTGACTTTAGTTTCGTAATGTTTTTGCTTGTCGTCTTAGAAGATTTTATCCGCACGGTCTTTTTTCCGGAAAAACTCTTTTTTTGCGCATACTGAATCTGATAGCCGGTTATGCCGCTTTGTTTCTTCCATTTCAGTTTCAGGCTCTTTTTCCCCGGCGTTATTTTCAAAATTACGGCTCTTTTTATCACCGGGGCTTTTGCTGCCGGAGTACTTGGGGTATTCGGTTTGTTTGTTGTATTTTGTGAAGTATCCGGTTTTGGCGTTACGGTTGGCTTTTCTGTTCCAGGTTTTTCTTCCGAACGTTCCGTCACGGATACCTTACACACGGCAACAATATTCGTTCCATCCGTAGAACGGCATTTGATATCTGCTTTTCCTACTGCTGCCGCCGTTACAATGCCATGTTCATCCACCGTCGCCACACGGGAATTGGTTGTGTACCATTCGACAGACGGCGCTGTCACAGAAGCTGGTTCAAATGTCGCCGACACTGTTTTTGATTCTCCTGGCTTTAACTCCATTGCATTGACAGCAAAGGAAATATCGGTCAGCTGATAGGACACTGCCACATGGCATTCCGCCGTATATCCGCCCTCTAATGTCTTTACTGTTATGGTAGCCGTTCCACTGTTCCCGGCCGTTATCCTGCCATATTCATCGACAGACGCCACATGTTCATCACTGCTTTTATAAGAAACGTCTTTTAAATCCGCGTTTTCCGGATAAACGGTCGCCGTAAGCTGCGCCGTTTCCCCAAGCTGGCTCAGATAAATCGTCCGCTTATCTAAGGTAACACGTTCCACATGAACGTCTACATGCTGCACTGTCACAATACATTCCGCAGAATAGACAACGTCTTCCGGTGTTTTGGGAACATTGCTGACCGTGATTTTCGCTGTTCCGCTGTTTACTGCTGTTACATATCCGTTTTCGTCTACGACAGCCACACTCTCATCCGACGAACTCCATGTAAGCGCCTGCTCTTCGCTTCCTTCCGGTAAAATCTTGGCTGTCAGAGCCGCTCCGCCAGAAGTCAGAAACAGCGCGGAATCTGAAAGCTTGATGCCTGTCATCTCCATGGTGGGATTGACATTGACAAAGCAATATGCCCGCATAGAACCATCTTCGAGCATTGCCGTAATTCGCGCGACTCCCTTTCCTGTCGCCGTCACGGTGCCTTCCTCATCTACCGCCGCAATTGTTTTATCCGACGTCTTCCATACCAAGGCGGAGTTCACGGCATTTGAAGGGCTGATCCGGATTTTTAACTGTCTCGTTTCTCCAAGCTCTGTCAGATAAAGATAGCTGCTGTCAAATGACAGGTTCGTCACCAGATTTTCCGATGTTACAGAAATTGTCTGAGAAACCGACCCTGCTTTTGCTGTAATCACAGCCGCGCCTTCTTTTACCGAAGTAACGTTCGCTTCTGTGGGATTGTCCGCGTCCGCTTTGACCGATATCGTTTCCGCATCACTGCTTTCCCACACAATGGCGTCCGTCATTGTATCAGGTGCGACTTCAATACGAATTGTCCCGGTCTGCCTGCTGGCCAGCGTTAAGGAAGTCTGCTTTGCTGTGATCGCTTCCGCCGCAATTCCCTTCTGACTGTCAAACGCAATGCTATTTTCTTCTGCAAACGTTTCCGCATAGCTTCCAGCCGCGCCTCCGATTGTCAGAGATGGAATATCTGCAAACGCACCTGACGCAATGGAAGAGGTAACAGCCGGAATCGTAATCAGTTCCAGAGAAACATTCCCTGCAAACGCATTCCTTCCAATGCTCTTTACTTTATAGGGCAAATGCACCTCTGTCAGATCACAGGCCATAAACGCCGTATTTGGAATTGCCGTGATATCCGGGCTAAATGTCACGGTCTTTAACGACGTACAATTTTCAAACGCCCCGTTTCCCAGTGTCTGTAAATCCTCCGGCAGACTGACCGCTTCGATTCCAACGCATCCATAAAAGGCGCCCGCGCCAATCTCTTCAATATGTTCCGGCAGCGCCACATCCTGCAGCGCGGTACATCCATAAAATGCCCCCTCTCCAATCAAGCTCATGGTATCCGGAAGTATCAGTTCACGTAATGATGTGCAGCCCCGAAACGCAGCGTCTTCCAGTTCGGAAAGCGTATCCGGCAGGCTCACCTCTTCTAAGCCGATGCAGCCATAAAACAGGTTTGCCGCTATCGTTCTTGTCTTTTCTGCAAATGTCACTTTCTGCAATGATGTTCCAAAAGGCCCCGCATTATTGTATATACTTGCCGATGTCAGGCTTCGTGGTATTTTGACTGAGGTCAGGCTTTCACAATCGGCAAACGCTCCCCCTTCCAATGCTGCAATCCCTTCGGAAAACCGGATTGTATTCAGTTTTTCACAGGAAGCAAACGCTCCTCTTGCAATACGTTTCACAGATGGCGGAACCAACAGCGTCCGAAGTGCGCTGCATCCTTCAAATGCATCATTGGGAATCGTATCCAGGGCATCGCATTCGATATTCACCGTCCCCACCGACGTACAGCCCCGAAACGCTGCATCTCCCAGTTTTATAAGCCCTTTTGGCAAAGTTACCTGCTGCAGTGTGGTACAGCCGTTAAACGCATTCGACCCGATTGTGCTTACCATTTCCGGAAATGTAAATCGATTTAGCGCCGTACATTCAGAAAATGCATAATCGCCAATTCCAGTCAGTTCTTCCGGCAGCTCAATCTGCGATAAGCCAGTACAGCCGCTAAAGGCATAATTTCCAATTCTGGTAAATATTTTTGGAAAAATCACATCCGTTATGCCTGTCATCTGATAAAAACTATAAGTTCCCAAATAGGTAATGCCATCCTGTATCAGAACCGTTGTAAACGTATCGTTTTTCCAGGGCTGGTTATTTCTCGAATAATCACAGGCCGGCCCATTTCCCCGTATCATAAGCGTTTCATCTTTTACATAAGCCAGAGCCGTTTCCGTCAGTTTATAAATAACAGTTTCCGTATCCACAATCCGATTGTCGCCTGCCCAATCATAATCTGCTGCGGCAGTATTTTCCGATTCCAGCAAAAAGCAAAGGGAATCCGGCACATAAAACGCATGCGTTCCAATGGATTCCACATCCATTCCAATGACGATATAGTCCAGTCTCCCACTATTGGCAAACGCATACTCACCAATCGTTTTCAGAGAAGCGCAGTCTCTCAGCCAAAGATCCGTAAGAGCGCTCCCATCAAACGAATGGGCTCCGATATGCGTGATATTGCTCCCGATAAACAGATATCGCATCTTTCCCAGATATTCCTGCCAGGGAATCTCGTCTGCGCTGGCATAATCTGCCATCGCCCCGCTTCCGACAATCGCCAGAAATCCGTTTTCAAACGCCAGAACCCTGCCGTTTTCCCCTGTCTCAAAACTCTCTACTGCATATAAAGGCGTGATATTGGATTTCGACCAGTCGTATTCCTCCCTCAGCCAGGCATTATCTGTCTGTACCATCAGTTCCGACAGGGCGGAACGGTAAAATACATTGCTGTTTATGGTATCAGCCGTCAATTGACTTCCTAATGACACAATACGCAGCGCAGTGCAGTTGGCAAAAGCTCTGTTTCCAATTTGCCCTACTGCCTCCGGAACCACGATATCCCGCAGACTGCTGCAGCCGGAAAATGCTTCGCTGCCAATCGATGTCAAACGATCCGGCAATGCAATCGTAAGCAGTCCGGAACAATTGGAAAAGGCATAGTTACCGATTGACGCAACATCAGAGGTTCCTTCTCCGTTACTTTCAAATTCTACTGTCGTAAGGCGATTCATATTCCGGCAGGCATTGGCCGGTATGGCCTGTATTCCGGAAGAAAAAACCACCCGCTGTAAAAGATCGCAGTCTGTAAATACGCCGCTGCTTCCCATAGTTGTAACGGAAGCTGGTATAGTTACAGATTCTAATGCGTCGCAATTTCCAAACGCGTTGTTCTCTAATGTCTCCACATTCCGCAATTCCAGATGTTTCAGCGCCGTACAACTGTAAAACGCATTTGCCTTTACTGTCGTCACCTGATTAAGGTCAATGCTTTCTAAAATTTTACAGTTTTGGAATGTGCCTCTGCCAATCTCCGTTACACTGTCTGGTATCCTAATCTCCGTCAGTGCGCCGCAATTGCTAAACGCGTATTCCCCCAGGGACGCAAGCCCCGCCGGCAAATCCACGTCCGCAAGCAGCCTGCAGCCCTCAAACACATTATTTCCAAGCGTTGTCACTCCGGCGGGCAATTCTATTTCTGTCAATGCCGTACAGTTACGGAAGGCATAATTCCCAATTTCTGCAACTTCGCATATTCCCTCTGTATTTGTTTCAAACACTACCGTTATAAGGTTATTCATGCCTGCACAGGCATAGGGCGGTATCGTCTGCGTCCCTGCCGCAAAAACTACCTGCGTCAGCTTCCCGCAGTTGGTGAATACGCCGCCAGATCCAACTGTTGTCACGGTTGGCGGAATTTCTATGGACTCCAATGCGTCACAACGATAAAAAGCGTTATTCTCCAACACACTTACGCCCTTTAAATCGATTTCCGCCAACGCGGTGCAGCTGTTACATGCGTTTGCCCTTACTGTAGTAACCTGGTTGAAATCTATGCTTTCCAGGGCTGTGCAATTCTGAAATGTGCTTCTGGCAATCTCTGTGATTCCATCTGGTATTCTGATTTCTGACAGCGCAATGCAATTGATAAATGCATATTCCCCCAGGGATTTCAGCTCTGTCGGCAAATCCACTTTTGCAAGCAGCCTGCAGCCCTCAAACACATTATTTCCAAGCGCCGTCACTCCGGCGGGCAGATCGATTTCTGGCAATGCTGTGCAGTTTCGGAACGCATAATTCCCTATCTCCGCAACCTCGCATACACCCTCTGTATTTGTTTCAAATACTACTGTTGTAAGGTTATTCATACCTGCACAAGCATAGGGCGGTATCGTCTGCGTCCCCGCAGCAAAAACTACCTGCATCAGTTTTCCGCAACTGGTGAAAGCTCCGCTCGTTCCGACTGTTGTAACTGTTGGCGGAATTGTTATCGACTCCAATGCATCACAACGATTAAAAGCATTATTTTCCAGTACATTTATATTCTTTAAATCAATGGATGCCAATGAAGTGCAGCTGCCAAATGCATTCGCCTTCACTGTAATGACCTGGTTTACATCTATGTGTTCCAAGGCTGAGCAATTTTGGAATGTGCCTCTGCCAATCTCTGTGATTCCATCGGGTATACTGATTTCTGCCAGCGAGCTGCAATTGTTAAACGCATACTCTCCTAAGGATACCAGTACTGTCGGCAAATCCACATTTGCCAGCAGTCTGCAGCCCTCAAACACATTATTTCCAAGCGTCTTTAGTCCGGCAGGCAGAATAATTTCCAGCAATGCCGTACAGTTTCGGAACGCATAATTCCCTATAGCGCCAAGCTCTGAGGGCAGATGAACTTCTGTCAATGCGGCACAGTTATGAAAAGCATACGTTCCAACAGAAACCACGCCTGACTCGATCACGACTTTTTTAATCGAATTTCTCTCTTTGTACCATGGGCTCCCGGAACTTCCCCAATTCTTCATTTCTCCGGTGCCATAGATGGTCAACGTCCCCTCTCCGGTCAGTTCCGCCCGCAGGCCTTCGCCTACCTGTTCAGATGTATAAGTTGTTGCCGTAACTTCTGTGGCTTGCACCGGGTGTGGTATTCCCAATACGACGATCCCACATAGAACCAGCAATAGCCAGCATAGATTTTTCCATTTTTTCACATTTACTCTCCCTTCCTAAACAAAAGCGTGTCCCAAACACACTTTATAACAACAGGTACACGTTCTTCATTTGTACTAAACAAGCCTATTATAACAAAATAGGAAAAAAATGGCAATCATTCTGTAAGGTATCCTTTGGAATGTAAAAAACTCACTTCAACTATAGCATTTCCATAACTTGAAGTGAGTTTTATTATCCTATCCCGCCATTTGGGCTATCTTATTTGTAATTTACGATCTTCCCAAAATCAGCCTTCAAAGAAGCGCCGCCAACCAGGCCGCCGTCAATATCCGGTTTTCCGAACAGTTCTGCTGCATTGCCTGCGTTTACGGAACCGCCGTACTGGATACGGATTGCTTCTGCTGTTGCTTCATCATAGACTTCTTTGATGCAGTTCCGGATTGCCGCACATACTTCTTCTGCCTGATCGGAAGTCGCTGTTTCGCCTGTTCCGATTGCCCAGATTGGCTCGTAAGCGATAACTGCCGTCTTCGCCTGATCTGCAGTTACATTCTGGAATGCGATCTTGATCTGCATACGAATCCAGTCAATGTAGATGCCCTGTTTTCTCTGGGTTAAGGACTCGCCGCAGCAGATAATCGGTGTAATGCCGTGCTCGAATGCTTTTAATACTTTCTTATTTACCGTTTCATCTGTCTCTGCAAAATATTCTCTTCTCTCAGAATGTCCGATAATCACGTATTTTACGCCTGCGTCGGTAAGCATTGCAGGAGAAATCTCGCCTGTGTATGCGCCGCTTTCTTCATAATACATATTTTCAGCGCCAATCTGAATGTTTGTGCCCTTTGCTGCTTCCATAGCGGGAATAATATCAATTGCAGGTACGCAGAATACTACGTCTGCTTCCTCATTTGCTACCAATGGTGTTAATTCTTTTACTAATGCAACTGCTTCGCTGGGAGTTTTGTTCATTTTCCAGTTTCCAGCAATAATTTTCTTTCTTGCCATTTTTATCTGTTCTCCTTTTCTTTACTTGCCAAAGTTTTATTTATCGTAACAGTTCAGATACCTTCACTGTTACAGGCATCCAGCCCATGGAAAGCCGCCTGCGGCAAGGGGCTGGATGCTTCCCGGTCTCACGTTTTGGTACGGTCAGCGCAGTAAATGCGCAGACCTGCCTGAACGGTTATTATTTATCATCTGCGGCTACTACGCCCGGTAATTCTTTTCCTTCTAAAAATTCAAGGGAAGCGCCGCCGCCTGTGGAAATATGGCTCATCTTATCGCCAAATCCAAGCTGGTTTACTGCTGCTGCGGAATCGCCGCCGCCGATGATCGTCGTTGCATCTGTTTCTGCCAGCGCTTTTGCTACGGCAATTGTGCCCGCTGCAAGGGTCGGATTTTCAAATACGCCCATCGGCCCGTTCCATACAACAGTCTTTGCGGATTTTACAGCGTCAGCATACATCTCAGCCGTCTTCGGTCCAATATCACAGCCTTCTCTGTCTGCCGGCATATCTTCTACTGCGCAAACTGTTGTCTCAATCTTGGCATCAATCGGATTCGGGAACTCAGCTACTGTTACAGAGTCAACCGGAAGCAGTAATTTCTTCCCAAGGCTGTCTGCTTTTGCAATCATTTCTTTACAATAGTCAATCTTGCTGTCGTCTACTAAGGATTTGCCGATTTCATATCCTTTTGCTTTTAAGAAGGTATATGCCATACCGCCGCCGATAATCAGTGTATCGCATTTCTCAAGTAAATTGGAAATAACGTTTAATTTGTCAGCAACTTTTGCGCCACCTAAAATAGCAACGAAAGGCCTTACCGGATTCTCTACGGCATTGCCAAGGAAATCGATTTCTTTCTGCATCAGATAACCAACGGCATTCTCACCGCCTTTTGCGGAAATGCATTTGGTCACGCCTGCAACGGATGCATGCGCCCTGTGAGAAGAACCAAATGCGTCGCATACATAGACATCTGCCAGATCTGCAAGCTCTTTGCTGAATGCTTCGCCGTTTTTAGTCTCTTCAGCGCCGCGGAACCGGGTATTCTGCAGTAATACAACGTCGCCTTCTTTCATAGCTTCCACTGCTTTTGTCGCAGCTTCGCCTGTAACGTTATAATCTGCTACAAATACCACTTCTTTGCCAAGTTTCTCAGAAAGCCTTTTAGCTACAGGAGCCAAAGATTCGCCTTCGTTGGGGCCATTTTTTACTTTGCCAAGATGAGAGCAGAGAATCACTTTGCCGCCGTCATTGATTAACTTCTGAATCGTCGGAAGAGCTGCTTTAATACGTGTCTCATCGGTAATCTCGCCTGCTTTTAACGGTACGTTAAAATCGCATCTTACAAGAACGCGTTTGCCTGCTACATGAATATCATCTACTGATTTTTTATTTAATCCCATGGGTAATTTCCTCCTTCTGTTCTATATGAACCATAACATCTGTGATAGAAAAAAGAGCCCGGTCCAAAAAGACCGGACCCTTTTTATGAGTCTAAATCGCACTCTGGCAGCCTGTCGCTTCACAAAAGTAGTCTGCCGTGCAAGATTTTTCAGAATTATGCTAACTCTGAGAAGTATTTGATTGTACGAACCATCTGAGATGTGTAGCTGTTCTCATTGTCATACCATGAAACAACCTGAACTTCATACTGATCATCAGAAACTTTGCTAACCATTGTCTGAGTAGCATCAAATAAGGAACCATATCTCATACCAATGATATCGGAGGATACGATTTCATCTTCGTTGTATCCGAATGATTCATTTGCTGCTGCTTTCATAGCTGCGTTGATGCCTTCAACCGTTACGTCAGCTTTGTTTACAACTGCTGTTAAGATTGTGGTAGATCCTGTCGGTGTCGGAACACGCTGTGCAGAACCGATTAACTTGCCGTTTAATTCCGGAATAACCAGGCCGATTGCTTTTGCAGCGCCTGTGCTGTTTGGAACGATATTCACTGCTGCTGCACGGGATCTTCTCAGATCGCCTTTTCTCTGCGGTCCGTCAAGAGTCATCTGATCACCTGTGTAAGCATGGATTGTTACCATGATACCAGACTGGATTGGAGCGTATTTGTTCAGCGCGTCTGCCATTGGAGCAAGGCAGTTTGTGGTACAGGAAGCTGCGGAAATAATGGTATCTTCAGCTTTCAATGTCTCATGGTTGGTGTTGAATACGATAGTCGGAAGGTCGTTTCCAGCCGGAGCTGAGATAACAACTTTACGAGCGCCAGCGTTAATGTGTGCTTCTGCTTTTGCTTTGCTGGTGTAGAATCCGGAGCACTCTAATACAACGTCAACTTTTAACTCACCCCATGGGCAGTTATTTGCATCCGGGAATGCATAGATTTTGATTTCCTGTCCGTCAACTGTGATAGAATCTTCTCCTGCAGTTACCTTGTCTGCTAAGTCGTATTTACCCTGAGAAGAATCATATTTTAACAAGTGCGCTAACATCTTCGGGCTTGTTAAATCGTTGATTGCTACTACTTCGTATCCTTCTGCACCAAACATCTGTCTGAATGCAAGACGGCCGATACGGCCAAAACCATTGATTGCTACTCTTACTGCCATGTTTTTATTCCTCCTAGAATATAAAAGTGTATTTCTGGGGTTTTCACCCCGGCCTGTGTTCTATTTTAACCAATTTTTTCTAAAAATACAAGCCCTTCCCATTAGTTTATTAAAAAAATTCTAAATCCTTGTTATTCTGCTGCTCTGACTGCGCCGGTAACAGGATCCATTACAAATCCATATACATTTAAATCAGCCGGAAGAAGCGGGAACTCTTTGATCATGGTTACGGCTGACATAACAGAAGCGTTTATTTCTTCAAAGCCATTCAGCCATTCGTTTAAATTGCATTCCGCGCTTACTTTATCGATTGCTTCCTCTGTAATACCGCGTTTTTTCATCAGTTCAAGCATATCCTCACTCTTTAAGCCCTGTACGCCGCAGGCGTCATGTCCGATAACCATAACATCTGTAACGCCCAGTTCATAAACGCCGACCATAATGCTCTTCATTACGGAATCATAAGGACTGATTAACTGTGCGCCTGCGTTTTTAATCATCTTGACATCTCCGTTTTTCAGGCCTAACGCTGCCGGAAGGAGATGTGTCAGGCGGGTGTCCATACATGCTACAATCGCAATCTTTTTATCCGGATACTTATCCGTAACAAATGCATCATAGGACTTATTTTCCACAAAAGCTTTGTTAAACTGCAGCATCTTCTCAATTACTTCATTGTACATAGCAAAACCTCCATTATTTATGTAATCGAATCGTCTTTTCTATTCTAAACAATCCCAGCCGAAAAAACAAGCCTTTCACTTCTATTTCTTATTTTTTTATGTTATACTAATCACTGTTCATGCCAACGCCCAACAGTATCAGAGGGCAACTTTCAACTTAACACATGCAAGGCATGGACAATCACCTATACTGACTTTCCAAAGGAGGAAGATCATGTTTACCCCAAAACTTATTGCGCTTGATTTAGACGGCACTCTCTTTACCCGTACCGGAGAGATTACTCCCTATACTAGAGAACAGATTCGTGCTGCTGCAGATAAAGACATTGCGGTTGTCCTTTCTACCGGACGCCCCTATGCGGGACTTCCGCTGGCGGAAGCCGTGGAACTTGGAATCGAATACGCCATTACCGCCAACGGCGCAGCCATTTACCGCATACCGGACAAGGCCTGTCTGCGCGAAGAAGGAATTTCCCCGGAGCTTGCCGCGGATATTCTTTTACATCTGCCCACGAAGCATCTGCATTTAGATGCATTTATCCATGGCGAAGCCTACACCCAGAGTTCCTCCCTGCATATTGTACGCCATTCCAATACGCTTCCGGAATCTGTTAAAAATTATATTCTGACTACCCGAAGGCAGGTGGAAGATCTGGCGGCTTATGTGGCAGAACAGCATCTGACGCTGCAAAAGGCCACGATAAATTTTGAACAGGAAACAGACGGTACATTTATTGGCCGGGAAGAAGTCAAAGCCTATCTGGAAGGCCGTCCGGAAATCCAGCTGGCCAGCGGCGGGTATTTCAATCTGGAATTTACCAGGACTGGAATTACAAAAGCGGACGGTTTGAAATTTTTATGTGATTTCCTGCAGATTCCACTGGAACATTCCATGGCCTGCGGAGACAGCGGCAACGATCTGGATATTTTAAAAGCAGCCGGACTGTCCGTTGCCATGGCAAATGCAGAAGAAGAAGTAAAAGCTGTCTGCGATTATATTACAGCTTCGTGCAATGAAGACGGAGTGGGAAAAGCGATTGCAAAATTTATATAAAGAAAGGATTTTCGTATGTACTGGGACACCCATATGCACTGTAATTTTTCCGGCGACAGTGATGCAAAACCGGAAGACATGATACTTGCCGCAATTGAACGGCAGTTAGACGGGATCTGTTTTACCGATCATATCGACTATGACTATCCGGGACCGACCCCATTTCATTTTGATCCTATAGAATATTTTCAGGTATTAAAGCCCCTTGCGGAAAAATATAAAGACAAGCTTACTGTCAATATCGGCGTAGAACTTGGCGTCCAGCCCCATCTGAAAGAACGCTACGATCAGTTTCTGAAACTGGGAAATTTTGATCAGGTGATTGCCTCTTCCCATGTGGTACACGGCTTTGACCCCTATTATCCGGAATATTATGTGGGGAAAACGGAGGATGAAGCTTATCAGGAATATTTTGAATCTGCTCTAGAAAATATTGCTGTTTTTGATAATTTTGATGTGTATGGACATATTGACTATGTTGTCCGGTACGGCCCCAATAAAAACAGATTTTATTCTTATAAAAAATTCCATGAGATTATTGATGACATTCTCCGTGCGCTGATTGAAAAAGGAAAAGGGATTGAGATTAATATGGCGGGATTTAAATATGGCCTGAATCATCCGAATCCAACCGAGGATATCTTAAAACGCTATCGTGAACTTGGGGGGGAAATAATAACCCTTGGCGCAGACGCCCATGCACCGGAACATGTAGCCTATGAGTTCCGCAGGCTGTCCGGTATACTGGAGGGTGTGGGATTTACCCATTATACCATGTTTCAGAAGCGTAAACCTGTGTTTTATCCGCTGTAAGCAGCTGAAAAATAATATTCCCAAAAGAAATGCTCCCCCAGCCGTAAAACAAATCCGCTGGGGGATATTTGCATCAAATCTTATTTCATTGGCGTCCCTACTTCAATCAGATTGCCGTCCAAATCATAAAAACGAATCACTTTCTGCCCCCAGCTATGCGTCATCAGCCGGTTGACATATTGAATGGAAGGATATAACCGCTCCAGTTTTTGGACAAATGCTTCGATATCACGTTCTTCAAAATATAGTTCACTGGAATTACTCTTTGGGATAATATCTTTTTGGAGAAAACCATTCCAGATTTTTTCGTCCTGAAGAACAAGGCCTTCGGTTAAAATCATATTTCCATCATTGTCCAGTACCATGTCAAGCCCAAATAAATCATGGTAAAACTGTTTGGATTTTTCGATGTCTTTCACAACAATCAATATATTTTTCAGTTTCATACTTCTTTATCTCCTTATATAGTTCCAATTCTTTTCCTGCAAGCTCCCGTCAGAAGCGCCTGATACAAGAGTAAGAAACGCTGCAGGCTCAAGTACGGTTACTTTATAATGGTGCCCCCTCCAGCTACGCAGTTTCCATCATAAAACACTACAGCCTGTCCTGGTGTAACTGCCCGCTGGGGCTCATCGAATACAAAACGAATCCTATCCGCTTCTTGATATAAGGCTGCCATGGCTCCTTTGTGGGCATAACGGATTTTTGTCAGGAAACGCATACCATTTTCAATGTGTTCCACTCCCATGTAATTAATCCGATCTGCTAAAAATTCCCTGGAAAATACGTCTTTTGGTTCTCCGATCACAACTTCATTGGTATCCGGGCGGATTTCTGTCACAAACACCGGACGCCCCATAGCAAGGTTCAGTCCCTTGCGCTGTCCAATGGTGTAATGGGTAATGCCCTTATGCGCCCCTAAAATCTGGCCTTCTGCCGTAACAAAATTACCACAGGGAGGCGCCTGGCCGCCTGCCATCCGTTCAATAAATCCTGCATAATCATGATCCGGTATAAAACAGATCTCCTGGCTGTCCGGTTTATTGGCTACCCGGAGCCCAATGTGTTCCGCAATGTCACGGATTTCATCTTTGGTATACTCTCCGACTGGCATCAGGGTATGGGCCAGCTGTTCCTGCGTCAGATTGTATAGTGCATAAGTCTGATCTTTTTTCGCTGTTTTGGACTCCGTAATCGAAAATCGTCCGTTTGCACGTTTTGTAATCCTTGCGTAATGGCCAGTTGCGATATAGTCCGCGCCAATTTCCATACTCCTGTGCAGAAGCGCTTCCCACTTTACATAGCGGTTGCAGGCAATGCAGGGATTGGGTGTTCTGCCCTGCAGATATTCTTTTACAAAATAGTCTACCACATCCCGTTTAAACTCTTCGCCAAAATTCATTACGTAAAAAGGAATCCCCAGCTTGTCCGCAACACGCCTTGCATCGGAAACGGCGCTTAACGAACAGCATTCCTTTCCTGTTTCTTCTATTTCGGCATTTTCCTGCCATAAACGCATTGTTACACCGATAACTTCATATCCCTGTTCCTTTAAAAGAAAGGCTGCCACGGAAGAGTCAACTCCCCCGGACATGCCTACGACAACTTTTTTTTGATTCATATGGTACTCCAGTTCTTTTACAATTTTACTTTTGCATTTGTCAGTTATATCTTGTTCACACTATAGGGTGTATTTAAACTATTGTCAAGTACATCCTTTTCTTCAACAATGAAGCTTTGCTTCCAGTGTCACAATCTATTCATCTATCAAATGTACCAAGACATCAAAAATATCAAGCCAAAGAACCGGTTCCTACTATTCCGTTTCCTCTCCATATAATCTTTTCCGTTGAAAGTTTTGAAGCAATGTGTTTTGCCCCATGCTTTTACTGTTCTATCTTATCTACATATACAGCAGGAATAGTTATTTTTCCGCCCAATGCGGACGTATAACTGTATAGTCCGAGAGAAGCGCCATAAACAGTGATAATGTCATCTTCCAGAATACGTGAGCTAACAATTGAGGGGGAATAACCACAATACAATACTGTATCATAATTACTATCTACAGCTAAACGTATTTGAGTTTCATCATCACCTTCCATTACCTGAAGAACCTTTCCGGAAAATTTGACTTTTTGACCTATGAAA
>CAJUPF010000010.1:33800-57257 GCA_910588565.1 uncultured Lachnospiraceae bacterium | reverse complement strand
ATTTCTTTATTGCCGTCCGCCACCGCCTGCCAGTGTATGCTTTCTAAGGTATTATACAGAAAATGCGGCTTAATCTGGGCATACAGGGCATTAAAACTGATCTGCTCAATCTGATGCTGTTCTAACTTAACCTGTTCCATCAGGGCGTCGATCCGATCCATCATATCATTAAAGCCTTCCGCAAGCTTCCTGCTGTCCGCATCCATGCTCCGTATCTCAATCCGCTCGTCAAGTTTACCTTCCGCCACATCATCCATGGCGTTTACTACCCGGTTCAACGGCTCGTAAAAGGAATTGATCATTTTGCGCAGTATCACAATTGAAAACAGTGTCATAGCAAGCGATACCGCCAGCAACAGCAGCATCACCCGGATGCTGTCTTTATAAAGCTCAAATACAGAGATCTCATGGATCAGATAGTAATTCCAGTTCCCTACCTTCTGATAATTAATTAAAAATCCATTTTTCTGAAAACTTCCGCTGCCATCCTGAATCTGATCGGCATATGCAACCCGTTCCCCGATCCGCTCCCGGTTGGAAATCGATACAATTTTCCCGTTGCAGTCCATTAAAAACAGCTCTGAATTCATCTGCTTTAAGCCTTCTTCGTGCAATTGCGCTGCCAGGCTGTCATCTAAGTTAAGTACAAGCATTCCCAGTTTTTCATTGATTATATCCGTGGAATAAACCGGATGATACAGCGTCAGCGTATATTTTCCATCGCGGAAATAACGGTTTCCAAAGCTGATCCGCACGCTGCTTCCTTCCTTTACAGACAGACTGTCCTTATAATCTTTTTGATATGCCAGATCGAACTTTGCATCAATTACACTGCTGTTTCCTTTATAAACGTAGCGGTGGGAGGATTCTTTTTCCACTACGGCAAAATTCAGATTATTCCTGACATTCAGCATATTCGTAAGATAACTGTAAACGCTCCCCGACGCCAGCTCATATTCCTTTCCCATATCAGAGGAATTTTTACAATATCTCTGCACATTTGGCTCAATTACCATTGCGATAGCAAGTTCCTGATATTGCTTTAACGTATCGTCATAACCGGAGACAATCGTACTAAGCTGGCTTCTCGCCATCTCTTTCGCCTGTTTCGTCATGTAATAGACCGCTGATATCGTAGAAAGCATCATAATCACAACAGATGTCACCAACATCATAAGCGTCAGAAAAAAGGTGATCTTCTTTTTCAAATTCCATTTGTTCATCTGCTTTATGAGTTTCATATCAGCGGCCCCCTGTCGTATTCTTCTTTTTCTATCCTTTTACAGCTCCTGCTGCCATACCCTTGATCAGCTTATCCTGTGCAAAAATAAACAGAATAATCATAGGGAGAACCGTCAGTGTCAGCACAGACATAATCATTGGCGTATTCATGGAGTACTGGCCCTGAAACTCCCATACTGCTAGTGGGAGTGTACGATTTCCCTGGCTCTGTGTCAATGTATATCCAAAAATAAACTCATTCCACATATTTACGCCATTATAAATCGCCAGCGTGGAAAGCCCTGGTTTTGCCATTGGCAGAATAACGGAAAAGAAAATACGGATTTTTCCGCAGCCGTCAATGGTTGCCGCTTCTTCAAGCTCTTTTGGAATCTGCTCCATAAAGCTAGTAAGGATAAATACGGAAATCGGAATATTAATCGCCACATAAGGCCCGATCAATGCCCATATGCTGTCATACAAATGCAGCGTCTGGGACATTTTAAAAATCGGAATCAGTGTAATATGTACCGGAATCGACATGCAGGCTACAATCACCGCATAGACAAATCCCTTCATCTTAAATTTAAACCGGGAAAGCGGATAGGACGCAAACGCGGAAATCATCAGCAGTATCACAAGTGAAACCACAAGTACAATCACACTGTTGAAAAAGTAACTGGTAAAATTACCTTTGATTACTTCGATATAATTATCGAAATTCAGTCTGTCCGGCAGAGAAAATACACCCTTTGTCAGCATTTCAAATTTTTCTTTAAAGGAATTGATCACCATGAAAATAAACGGCGTAATCGCTACAATTGCTGCACAGATGGCAAAGACGGTAGCAATCACCCAGGATATTCTGCTTTTTATCCGGTTTTTTCTGTATTCTTGTTCCATGCCTAATATTCCTCCTTCTTCCCGTTTAATACCCACATAGTAAGCAGCGAGAGCAGTGAAATCAGTATAAACATACCGCCCGCCACTGCAGAGCCATATCCCATATTAAACTGGGCAAAGGACAGTTTATACATATACGTTGCCATCAGTTCTGTCGCCGTTCCAGGCCCCCCTCCGGTCATAACATAGACCAGATCAAAATATTTCAGGGAACCTACCATAGAAAGAATCGCCGCGCTCTTAATCGTAGGTTTTAACAGCGGCAGCGCGATATGGCAGAAATACTGCCGTTTATTCGCACCGTCTATTATAGACGCTTCATAGACCTCCTCCGGCACATTGGTGTATCCCGCCACACAATATACCATATAAAACGGGGTAAACTGCCATGCCACAACCCCAATCACCGCATAAAGAGCCAACTTGGGATTTCCCAAAAGATCGATATTTCCGCCCCCAAAAAGCTGTGAAATGCTGCTGATAATTCCGCCGTTTGTCGCAAGCGCATAGGTAAACAAAAATCCAATTGCCACAGAAGACATCAGCATGGGGATAAACCACAGTATCTTAAAAACCGTCGCTTTCTTCCCCGCAAATTCCACAAACGTAGCCATTGCAAGACCCAATGGAATCTGAATGAGAATCGAAAGAATCATTACTTTTATATTATTTAGAAATGCTGTCCAGAATTTTTCATCATGCATCAATTTTACCCAGTTATCCAGTCCGATAAACTTAGGATTTGTGGATATCCCGTTCCAGTCAAATGCGCTGACCCGGAATGTTTCTATAATCGGATAAAAGATATAGACCACCAGAACCAGGACAACCGGAGCCAAAAAAATTGCTGCAACAAAATTTGTATTCCTCTGACGCCTGATTGCCAGAGAACTGCTGCTTTTTTTCATCACACACCCTCCTTTATTCAACGAGAGCAGCCGAAGGCTTTGCTCCTTAGGCTGCTCTGTTTTATTTTTTTACTTTCCTGCAAGATATTCTTCCATTGCTTCTTCAAATTTTGTGCCCGCTTCATCCGGCTTCATTGTCAGGCCGAACATTTCCTGGCAGGTATCCAAATGTACCTGTGCCACTGCAGGCGGAAGATACTGATCATACCATAACTGAACAGAGGAAGCGTTTGTAGCGGCATCTAAAATCTGTTTGGTAACGCCGTCTGTAATAAGCTCTCCTGCGTCTTTGGTAGGCGGAATCTTGCCAACGTCTACCATTACCTGTTTTGCTCCGTCAGAAGAATAGTAAGAAGCGCATTCAAACGCTGCTGCTAATTTATCGCCTGTACAATTAAAGGAAACAAACTGATCTCCAATCGTTCCGTTCTGAATGGAAGCATCTGCATCCGATCCATCCACTGCCGGGAAAGAGAACCAGCCAATCTTTTCATAAAATTCCGGGCTGTCAGAAGAAAATGTTCCGGTATACCAGGAACCGCATAACAGCATTCCGGCTGTTTCCTGATACATCAGCTGTTTTGCCTGACCGTCGTCTTCGCTTAAGGAGTTTACGCCTTCCGGAAAATATCCTTTTTCTACCCATTCCTGAATCTTCTCTCCGGCGTACTGGAAGCACTCATCTTCAAACGTGCCCTCTCCGGAAACTGCGTTCTGGAACGGCTCTAAACCGCCTTTTCTGGTCGCCAGACACTGGAAATACATCGATCCTGTCCATTTTGGCGCATTTGCCAGGGCAAATGGTGTAATTCCCTCTGCTTTCAGCGCGTCACACACTGCTTCCAGTTCTGAAACAGTCGTCGGCACTTCCAGATTATATTTCTCAAACATTTCTTTGTTATAGAAAACGCCTGCAATTGATACATTATAGGTAGGCACTGCATAGATTTTTCCGTCATAGGTAGCCTGCGCAATCGCCGCGTCCATATATTTATCTTTCAGGCCGTATTCCTCATACAAATCGTCTAACGGCTGCGCAAAACCAGATTCAATATACTCGTTCATCGGGCCGCCGGACCAGCTGGTATACATATCCGGGCATTCTCCGGAACTCATCGCAATCACCAGTTTTTCTTTGTAATTGTCATTCTGGGTCGGTACATTTTCTACGGTATAGCCGGACTGGGTATTGGCATTAAATTCTGTTACTGCGTATTCAAGCGCTTCTTTGTCTGCACCTTCTGTACCGATATTCCAGTAAGTGATTACCTTGTCTCCATCATCCGAACTGTCCGCTGCGCTGTCATCTGCCGCATCCGCCGAACTGTCATCTGCCGCGTCTGCAGCGCTGTCATCCGCTGTATCATCCGCCGCGTCTGCTGTATCCTGTGCATCTCCATTGGAAGATGTCTCAGAAGAGCCGCCGCCGCAGGCTGCAAATGACATTGTCATGGTAGCTGCCATTACCAAAGCAGCAATTCTCAACATTCTTTTTTTCATCCTTTTTTTCTCCTCCTGCTTTCTTTTGATGATAGTATCTTATCATTTTATGGAAAAAATAAGAATTTAAATAACTGTCCAGAATCTATAAAAATCTTACCAGATAGAAAAAGTCTTCTGTACCATAATTATTGTTACTTTTTATCCCAGACTTTCAATCGGTTCCGTCCGGTCTTTAACGTCCCAAATGGCCCCACGTAAACATTCCCCTCTCTGGTTTTTCCAAAATAATCCGTATCAAAGACAATCGGCGTTCCATCCGGGTTCTCATAGACAGCCTCTGTAATCCTTGGCGTTCCAAGATCCTCTGTTCGATATATGTTTGCCTGTTTTAGTATAAATCCGTCCTCTACATCAAGTTCAAGATAAACCGCCGCCCCTTCTTCCTGGATACAAACGTTTGGGTCTGATCCGCTCACATAGGGGCTTTCTTCCCGCTCAAACGGTTCTGCGCCCAGAAAATACGCATTTTCACCAATATAGACCGGCTGCGGAACCTTTGCAAACTGTTCATGGTCTTCGTTTCCAAGCGAAGCAACGATTTCGGCATATTCTTCCATCGAGACAGGATGACCCTGATATCCTTTTGTTCCATACAGGGACTGCTCCGTATATGTTTTGGTTCCTTGTAAGAAGATGTTCTGATAAATCCGGTCGTCGCCGCTGTAAACCAGCGCAACTCCCGCCACCTCAGTTGAATGAGGGAAATGATACGGCGTTGCCCGATCCGGCACCGGCTCCCGCCGCATACTGCCGCAGCAGAGATTCTGGATATATGCGCCGCCCTGGGCAATGTTGTCAAAATTATAGGAGGATGCAAAAATATTGTTATCTACAATATACGGCCCATGCGTCACCTCCACCATCAAATCCCTGTTATTGGCATAGTAAAGGTTTTGGCTTACCCTCGTTCCCTGTGCCTGCCAGTCCAGCCAGGTTCCTAACGTACAATGATGAATATTGTTATGGACAATCTGTACATCAATGGCTGCATGCAGCTTGATTCCTGCAATCTCATATCCAAAATACTCATGTTTTACCGCAATATTGTAAATATGGTTGTTGTAAATACTGCTGAATGCACAGCCCATATGGCCTACAATGCCGTTTTGCCCACAATTATATATCTCATTTTCCCTGACAATATGCGATCCAATCCGTTCTTTGCTCCAGCCAATCTGCCTTCCCAGAAAAACCGCTTCCATCTGATACTGATAGCCCGGCTTCCTATGCAGCCTGGTACACAGATTATGCCCGGTAGAAGCCTCCTTGCCCAGGCTGATTCCACTGCATTTGGCATCGTGAAGTATATTGTTCTCAATAATCCAGCCCTTGCTCCAGTTTGCCCCTACCATCCCCGGCTGATCCGCCGTAGGAGGCGTCCAGGGACATGCCGCCTGCGCAATTTCAAATCCCCGCAGCGTAATATAATTGATTCCTGTTTTTTCCGGATAAAAGCAGCATTTGCGCACATTGATCTCCGTCAGCTCTTCATTGGGATTTTTTCCATGAAAATTAGCATAAATCACCGTATGCGTCTTATCCACTTCTGCATACCACTGATAGATGGTGTCTTCCGGGTGCAGCAGAGGCTCCGGATGCTTTGTCCAGGGCGGATTTACTCCATATTCCCGCCGGATGGGATTTTTTACTTCCTCTAGGGATTTTGCTTCATAAAAAGATTTCCCGTTCATATACACGTCTCCGGTATGCAGGGAATTATCGTCCGGATAGATAAACCAGTCTCCGCCCAATACTTTTGCATAAGGATTGTAATCTCCGAACAACGTATTTTCCAACCTCACCTTCCAGACGCTGCCGCCGGCATTTTCCCAGTCTGTCACACGCTCAGAACCTTTGATCACCGCCCGTTCTCCTTCTGCGGCAGTATATACAATCCGTTCCGCCGCGCTTCGCCCGCCATGGCAGGGTCTCACCCATTCCCGGTATTCCCCTTCATGGACGATTACCATATCCCCTGCCTGCGCCTCCTGCGCCGCTTTTGAAATTGTCAGAAAAGGCGCTTCCTTCGTTCCTCTTCCACAATCACTTCCATTTTTCGCAACATGATATTCTCGCATTCTGTTATTCTCCTTTCCTGTTTTTCGCATATGCATATTTTTAAAAACCCGGCGGCAGGCTCTTTTGCCTGTGCCGGGTTTTCTGGCTTCTGTTATTTTTTCTTTACCGTTACCTTTATCTTTTTGTATACGCCGTTCTGCGCGTATGCATAGATATAGCAGGATCCCTTTTTCTTTGCTTTAATAACGCCTTTGCTGCTTACTGTTGCAATCTTTGTGTTGCTTGATTCAAATGCAGCCTTGCGGTGCCGTTCAATTTTCTTATCTTTCTTCTTCTCTGTTACCTTAAGGGTAAACTTCTTCCCAACCTTAAGGCTGACGCTCGTCTTATTGACTTTCAGAGAACCAACATTTCCTTTCTTGCCGCCGGTAGTAGCTGCATACAGTGACTTGGATGTAGAAAGTATCGTAAGCTTGCCGTCTGTCATCTTATATGCCTGCACAATGTATTTATAAAACGTGCCTTTTTTCAGTTTCTGATGCGTATAGGATACTGTTTTGCTATTGTCAATCACAGCCAGTGTCTTATAAGCGTATTTCTTTCCTTTTGTATTGCACAGGTTGCCCAGTACAATATAACCGTCCGCGCCTTTTACCTTACTCCACTGCAGCTTATTGGAATTTTTCGTAGACTTCGTCACCCGTGCCATCAATGCGGCAAACTGGGAATTTCTGGATTCTTCCGCCGTTCCTTTGGGCAGTCCCGGATTGTTTTTCTCAGCCATCTGCGCTGTAGGAACCTTAAGCGGTTCATCATCCGACGGGTTCTGATTGGTTGGCGGGTTCTGGTCTGTTGGCGGATTTGAATTTCCTTCTTTCTCAAAAACAGCTGTAATAATAATATTCGCCTTCACATTGCGTTCCGTATGGGTTGTGACTGCCCCAACCGATGTTCCATTTACCTGGACATCTTTTACTTTATATCCAGCTGCCGCAGTTATGGTAAAGGTTACACTGTCTCCTTCCGCCACTTCTGTCTTATCTGCCGTAATAGTTCCATTTGCAACGGACTGGACTGTAACTGTATAGCGTTCTCCTGATACTGTTGTTTTTGGCTCAAACTCAGCTGTAATGGTGAGATTCGCCGTCACATTATGTTCCGTATGGGTTGTCACTGCTCCAACGGATGTTCCGTTTATCAGAACGTCTTTTACTTCATATCCTTCTGCAGGAGTTATCGTAAAGGCTACGCTGCCCCCTTCCTCTACCGTTGTCTTATCTGCTGTAATAGTTCCATGTTCTACCTGGTCTATTGTAACAGTATAATTCTTTTCCTCTGCAGTTTCCGGCTCAAACTCAGCTGTAATCGTGAGATTTCCTGTCACATGCCTTATCGTATAAGTTGTCACTGCCCCAACGGATGTTCCGTTTACCTGGACATCTTTTACCTGATATCCTTCTGCAGGGGTTATCGTAAAGGTTACGCTGCTTCCTTCTGCTGCTTCTTCCTTATCTGCCGTAATAGTTCCATGTTCTGCCTGGTTTATTGTAACACTGTACTTCTCTGCACTGCCAGCGCTAAATTCCGGCGTAGTGTCAGAAATAATTTCTAACGTCCATGCCTGCGCATCATCTGTGAGACTTTCTGTCATAACCGGCGCCTTCTTGCTTCCAGCCGAGCTTAAATAACTATGGCTGAACTGGTTCCGCAGGGCAAAAGAACCGTCTCCTAAATCAACCGGAATCCATCGCTGCCTTGCTCTTGCATCTCCTTCTGTTTCTACTTCATTAGACTGAACGAGAACATTCTTCTCATCTAATGTTAAGAGCCTTTTGGAGTTAAAGTTCTTTAATGTATAGCTTCCATCTTCCATTGGAACTGCAACCCACATCTGATCCGTATTATTTTTATCCAATGTCCAGGTGATTGCATCCGCCCCATTTGCAGTGGAACCTCCGCTTATTCCAATTACTTCACCCGTACTCTTGCTGGTAATATGATACAGAAAATCCATACCATCCAGTTTCGGTAAGTCTTTTTCCGGATCAATCGATCTTACATAAATATAGTTATCCTGCTGGTCAAATCCCTTGCTGCCGTTAATCAGCAGTTCTCCGGTTGACAGCTGCAGATAGCAGCGGTTGTATCCGCCAATCGCTCCTACTTCATATTCCAGCCATGCGCCTGTTCCGTCTTTTCTGGTATTTACAAGTACTTCCGGATGCGTTCCCGTACTTGCGATTACTCTGCCGTCCTGCAGCGTATACACATAGGGCGCTCCGCTGGCGCGTCCCTGGCTTAACGGAAGAGCCGTTCCCGGATCTTTTGGATTCCAGTTATACGGATCGTCTGCAATCTTGGCAAAAGAGTGAATCGGATTGCTGGTTCCTACGCCTTCGTATACCATCATCCATTTGCCGTTTTCCATCTGCGTTACAACGGGCATACCTGGCCTTGCATTTTTATTATCGAAGCAAACATCTTCCACAATATTTCCCCATGTTTCTCCATCCTTAGTAATCTTATGAACCAGTTTCTGCGCATGATTCGGATCTGTCTCATCTGAATAATAGCAGATCAGCTGATCTTCATGATATAAGAAAAACGGCTCCCATACCGGCGTATATCCCATAATGTTCCTGCCGCCGTCCGCAATCGTGCTTAAGAATGTCCAGGTTCTTCCTTTATCCGTGCTATAATACATATCAAGCGACGTTTTCCATAAACCACCATATCCGGCGTCGGATACCTTCTGGGGATGTTCCTCTATTGTAACTGCGTCTCCGGCACAAAGCAGGGTTCCTGCAGGCAGCTCTCCCATAGCTTTTGGAAGTACAAACAGCTGCGGGCAGTTATGCATACTCCAGGGATGACAGATTGCGCCTTCCGTTCCTTCCTCCACCTGTGTTCCTTTTGTCGGCACGCCTTCCGCATTATATTCCACCTGGTACCATTCATCCGGATGTACGGTATCGTCATTTACAATTTCGCCTACTTTTGTCCAGTTTTTCCCTTTATTTGTACTTTCATAAATCGGGAATACAAACTCCCCGTCCGCTTCTTTTGAAGCAATTGCACTCTCAAATGTACAATATAATGTTCCATCTGACGCTTCTACAATTCTGGGAGATAAGCACTGGTTTCTTCCGTGATGATCGTTTGTCGGCACACTGACAAACCAGTCGTCTAACGTAGCTTCAGCCTGAATGGTAATATTGCTTGTTACATTCTCTATTTTCAGGTTTACAATTCCGCCTGGTTCGAGTGTAAACTCCTGTTCCACGTCATTTACCAGAATTTTATCAATGGATTTGCATCCATATTTTTTTGTAACCCTTACATTTAAAGCTCTGCCTTCTGTTACTGTCTTCGCTGCGGTTACCTCAACGCCTTCCGCTGCGGTTACCTGCACCTGATACTTCGTCTTTCCGGTTTCATCTTCCGGCAGCTCTATCTGGATATCGCTTTTCCATAACTGGCTGTCCGTTTCTGCCTGTTCCTGTAATGTCAGTTTCAGATCCATATTATCTGACGCTGCCGCCCGCGGGGAAGTCAGATATAAACCTGCCGCCACATTTTTCACCCGGTAATACCCGTCGGAAGCTTCCTCAAATGCCCAGTGCTGTTTTGTATCCGCTTCATTTTTTGCAAACGTATTGATCAGACTGCCTTTGGAGTCAGATTCCGGCGCTACCGCCTTGCCATTGTGGGTGGAAATCAGCATATAAACGCCCTTATCCACTTCCTGAAATTCATAATACTGGTTTTCTTCCGCATGATCGTCTCTTCCTGTCCATACAAACAATGGAGAATTGTTATATGCCAGATAGGTCGGCTTTCCATCCGGAGACTGGATTTTATTCTGGATATAACCTGTTTTCTCCAGATCCAGCTCATAATCCAGGGTAACGCATTTCACACCGGAATTATCCCATCCTGCGACCACAAAAATATTGCCGTTACTTAGCTGAAGAATTTCCCTGTTATAAGCGCTGCCCAGGCCGGTATGATAATATCTCCAAAACGCCCCCGGCTCATCCGGCGATACGCTGCTGTTTGCCCAAATCTGGCCCAACGCCGTGTTATTGTAAAGTACAGTTCCTTTATCCGTGGTAATATTGTACGGAGCGCCGCTCTTATTTACAACAATCGCCGCATTGTGTTTCACATATTCACCCTGAGCCGTATCCTTTAATATTTCGCCTTCATACCATTTCGTAGGATCATTTGCTGCAGACAGGATATATCCGGAGCCTAAGCCTCCGCCGCCTTCAATTTCATAGGTAAGCATAAAACGTCCGTCTTTTAACTGGGATACCACTGGCATTCCTGGTCTCTGTCCCTTGGTATAGACAATTCTATGCTTTTCTGACCAGCTCGTTCCATCATAAACCACATAGGAGAGATCCTGATCTGTCGTATTGTCAAATGCTTCATCTGAGTAGAAGCAGTACAATTTTCCTCCATAGGTCATAAAAAATGGTTCCCATACTGTATCATGAAGTAAAACGCATTCTCCGTCTATTGGGCCAACAATGGTACTGTGATGCGTCCAGTTCCTTCCAAGGTCTGTGGAAACGCACAGATCCAGGTTGGTTTTTGTACTCTGAGCCGTATCTGCTGCATTGCCGTTTGTTCCTGCTTCTATGGAATTGCCCGCGCATAGAATGGTTCCTTTGGTCAGGCTTCCGATTGTTTCCGGCATTTCATACAGCTGAGGACAGTTCCTCATACCAGTTGTCCCACTGGTTGAATCCTGATTTTGTACATATCCTACTGGAAGATAGTTTTCTCCTCTTGCCGGCTGCTCTGTATCTCCCGCGCCCCAGGTTCTTCCGCCATCAATACTTTCGTAAATCGGAAAAGATGACAGTTCTTTATTGATATTAGCCCCGTTGTTCTGTTTTGCCGCTACCAATGCCGCGTCCCCTTTTGGCAGGCGGTTACATTCAAAGGTTGCAAGCAGCTTCCCGTTGTCTTCCGCCTTCGTCTGGTACTGCAGCTCAATTACCCTGGGAGATATGGAAGAATTTAGTGTAACCTCATAGGTGTCTCCAAATTCCGGATCTACCCAGGCATCGCCCAACTCGTCTCCTGTCTGGAATGCCTTATAGATATCATAGACCGTTCCCGGCGCTGCGTACTCTGCCGTTCCCTGTGCCGCGCGCTCTGCAGTTTCCTGTGCCTGCAGCTGAACTGGTTTTGCTGCAAGACTGCTCTCAAAAACCATTACCCCTGCAAGAATGCCCGCCAAAAATTTCTTCCACTTTTGCATAAATTTCCTCCTCGTTCTTTTTTATTTTTTTTATTATATCACGAAAAAAAGCCATTCTTATATATAATTAAATGACCTGTTTCTATAAAAATTTTCACATTTTTTCAATATTTAACAGGCAGCTGCTTTTTCTGCAATGAGATATACATAACACGCCGGAGGATGGGACTACAAAGCTATTCCTGAGCGCCAGAGGAACAATAGCTGTCCTGTAAGGTTTCACCGATACAGGACAGCTATTGTTCAGCCCAAAAACAAGCCCGTTATTTTCTTCTGTTCTGATCACAGATAATCCACTCGTCCAGCGTCAGCGGCGTATAATCAGAATACATACAAAAGCAATTAATCAGATTTGATGGAATCGTTCGTTCGGTTCCATTCATTCCTAGTCTTTTACTGTTCCGGGTTATCTCCTGGAATTGTTCGATCAGACGCTGATCATACGTATCGTGTACATGCCCGTACAACATGTATACATTTGGGATTCCATGCCGATCCAGACGGTACTGCCCGTCATAACACAAAATGGGATAATGACACAGAACCACCCGCCGCTTATTATCCCATATTTTAGCATAGGGTTTGATCCATACAAAACGGCTGGCGTCAAACTTTTTATTCCTGGAAAACCGATCGTGATTGCCTTCAATCAGATACAGATGGCCGTTTAACCGCCGCAGGAGTTCATTTGTCTCTTCCGCTTTTCCAAATGAAACATCCCCCAGAATGATAACCTCATCCTGTTTACGGACTTTTCCGTTCCATTTTTCTATCATATATTCGTTCATCTGCTCTGCACTTTCAAAGCCCCTGCAGTCCATGCCTGTATTCAGGGCGCCATGAAAAAAATGAAGATCCGCTATATAATATCTCAACTTGCCGTTTCCTCCAAATTGATAGCCGATTTTGTACCGCCGTCTTCTGCTTCCAGCATATGGAGAGCAAACGTATGCTCCGCGGCTACGGCCGCTGCAGCCTTATCTTCCGCCTCAGAATGATAAACCCTTGCAGACGTAGTCGGTGAAGTATCTTTTTTGGAACGGCTCCATGTCAGAAGCACGCATAAAACAGCAAGAAACGCAAGAAATACAAGGGATATTTTAAAAATACTTCTGATCGTGCGGCTGTCTTCGTTTTCCGTTTTTTCTGTTTCCGAACGATTTGCCGCATAGTTCGTTTCTTTCATTTCCTGAGCCATTATCATATCTTTTGTATGCTCTGTTCCTGGTTTTTCTATTCTTTGCGCCTCTGTCCTGCCTTTCTGATGTTCTGCTTCAAATCGTTTTCCTCTGGCTTTTGGCTGCGCTGTCGGATATGTCCGTTCCGTTGTCTGTTCCTGCTTTTGTCTTCTGTATTCCGCTGTTTTGTTCTGTTTCTTCCTTCTATATTCCGCCGCTCTCTGCCGTCTCTTCTGCTTATTCGCATCCCTGCACTCCTTACACCGTTTCGGTAAATCCAGGTTTCTGCTTTCATAAAATTCTATTTCTGCCTGTTCTAATTCAAATTCTTTCCCGCACTGTTTACACGTATACTTCATACCGCTTCCACTCTCCTTATTCCTGGTAACAGTTCAGCCTCCGGCTTCACTGTTACGGCATCCGCCCATTTAAAGTTCGCCGTACGGCGAAGGGCGGATGCCATTCCAACTACTATGCTTTCTCACGGACTTTGCAGCAAGTGCAAAGTCCTGGGCTAAACTGTTACTATTCCTGCGTTATCTGCTCCCACAGAGGCTTTTTCACTTTTTTTCTGGTCAGCTCGGCAAGCCCCAGCCTGGTAAAATCTACAAATACTGCCGGAACCGTATCTTTTGCCAGTTCCCGCTTGAACACATGTATCAATTCTTCTTCTGCCTCTTTTGTATCCATATTAATAAAATCCACAATACAGATTCCGGAAATATTCCGCAGCCGCATCTGTCTTGCAATTTCGATTGCCGCTTCTACATTCACCTTCAGGTAAAAGTCCTTGCGCTTTCCCTTAAAACACTTCCCGCTATTGACGTCAATAACCGTCAGAGCCTCTGTAGGCCAGATGATCAGATATGCCCCTGAATCTAACCAGACACGTTCCTTTAAGGCTTCCTTTAACTTAAACTTTAACCCATAAAGCGCAGACAGAGAAAGCATTGCATCTTCATAAAATTCCACAGGTTCCTCTTGAAATGTCTGCTGCAGCTCTTCATAAATGCCAAAATCATCCGTTACAATCTTTTCCGGACGCAGGCCAAGATAATCCCTGACACGGGAAATATACTCGGAAGGCGCCTGGTACAACAGGCTGTAACAGGTCCGGTATCGGTACTGCTGCAGGATAAGCAAAAACTGATACAGCAGACGGTCAAATTCTTCAGTCAGCTGCTCTTTTGTACAATTCTCTGCATTTGTCCGCACAATCAGGCCAAACCGCCCGTCCATTTTTTCTGCAAAAATGGACTGAAAATACTTCCTTTTTCCACTTTCTATTTTTTTGGAAATTCCAAGTTTTTTATTTTCTGCTGTAAATATCAGGGCATTCCCCTTTATGCTCAGATTTGTGGTCACAGAGGGCTCTTTTGTCTTTACCGCATCTTTTGCAATCTGAACCACAATTTCATCTTCCTGCGTAAATACCCCCGCACGCTGTTGTTTTACCATCAGGGCGTCCCCAGCCTCTGATAACGGCAGATAAGTCATTTTTCCCGGCGCAATTTCGACAAAAGCCGCCCCAAGTTCCGGCAGAATCCGCTTAATTTTTCCGATATAAATATTCCCAATCAAAGACGGTTCCAACGCCGCGTCGCAGGATACTTCCGCCATCCGGCTGCCTTCAAACAGCGCCGTAACCAGATATTCCCGGTGATTGATTGTTTCTTCTGTAATAACAACCCGATTACTCAATGTTCTCCCCCATTTCACCCAAAGACATCAGCTGTCCGTCCTGCATGCCATAGACATCCTTTCTGTGAACCTGTATGGACAGCGGATGAAAGTCCTGCCCTAAGAAGCCATAAAACGCTTCCAGTACCAGCTCCGGTTTGATGTTATCCTTGCTTCCGGTACATACATTCAGGCAAAACACCGGCCGCTTTTCTTCCATACGGATTGTAAAATCATATACCAGTTTTTTCAGATCCATAACTTTTTCACTCTTTTTGGTCTGTTTCGTAATAAGAATCTCTTCTGGTTTCCGGAAAAATTCTTCCAGCGCAGCTTGATAATCCACTTTAGGAACCTCATACCCTTCCTTAATCCAAAGCTCATAATCCGCGGCAGCCACAATCGACATCGCTTTTTTATCCGAATCGGAAAGCCTGCGGTAAGAAGTAACCTCAACCCCTTCCGCCATAACTTCATTTAAATCCCGCAGGGATTGTTCGGAACTTTTCGTTGACTTCACTTCAATATCCAGGTATTCTCCGTCGCTCGTAATTCCAACGCCTAACGGAGCGGCAAACGACATAATCTGATGCGGGCTGAACCCTTCTGAATAGGCAATATTAATATTTCCCCGGCGCATGCATTTCTGAAAATACCGCATCATATCCAGATGCCCGATAAACTTCATCACGCCATATTTCCGGAACTTAATTCTTATCTTCAACGCATACACCTCCCTGGTATTTACCCACGCCGCAGCCACTGCACTGCATACGGCAGTTCTTTGTCACATGTTCTTTCAGTGCATTTTGGTATTCCCGGATTAAAAACTCCTTTGTCACGCCCGCGTCAATAAAATCCCATGGGAACATCTCATCCAGAGAACGTTCCCGGAGTGTATAAAACTCCGGATCTATCCCAGTTTCCGCAAACGCGTCCATCCAAATCCGGTTATCAAAGAAATCACTCCAGGCGTCAAACAGACAGCCTTTTTCATAAGCCCGTAAAACAGCGGCTCCAAGCCTTCTGTCACCCCTTGCCAGTATGCCTTCCAAAACCGTTACATCCGCTTCATGCCAGTTATAGCGGATACTCTTTCGGTTTAACTGATTCTTCACTGCCTCATTTACTGTTCTGGCACAGTCCAGATAATGCTCTTTGGGATACATTTTCGCCCATTGGAACGGGGTAAATGGTTTTGGCACAAAAAAAGACGTACTGATCGTAATCTGGCATTTTCCATTTCGCTGTTCTTTTGGTATTTCATAATAACGGACGGCAATTTCATTCGCAAGCTCTGCAATCGCTTCCTGATCTTCTAATGTCTCCGTTGGAAGTCCCAGCATAAAATAAAGCTTTACTTTCTGCCAGCCTCCGGCAAATGCCTCTGCGGCTCCTTCCAGAATCACTTCTTCAGTCAGTCCTTTGTTGATCACATTCCGAAGGCGCTGCGAGCCGGCTTCCGGCGCAAATGTCAGGCTGCTCTTTTTGATATCCTGTACCTTGCTCATCACATCCAGGGAAAACGCGTCAATACGCAGCGACGGCAGGGAAATATTCACGCCTTTCTCTTTAAACTCCTCCATCAGCCAGGTAACCAGTTCCTTCAGCCCGGTATAATCCGAAGAGCTTAAAGAACTTAAGGAAATCTCTTCATATCCGGTATTTTGCAGCATAGCAGACGCCTGCCGCTTTAACCGCTCTACATTTTTTTCTCTGGTGGGCCGATAAATCATGCCTGCCTGACAGAACCTGCATCCCCGGATACAGCCCCGCTGAATCTCCAACACCACGCGATCCTGCGTCGCTTTGAGAAACGGCACCAACGGCTTTGTGGGATAGGTCGCCTCTGTCATATCCAGAACAATCTGCTTTTCTACCTTTGCCGGAATCCCCTCTTCTATGGGAGAAAAATCTGCGATTGTACCGTCTTCCTGATAGGAAACCTGATACAGGGAAGGGACATAAATTCCGGGGATTTGCGCCGCCTTGCGGAGAAATTCCTGACGGCTGGCTTTGGAGGCTTTCCAGTCTTTATATAGTTCAAACAGGGCATCGTAGCTGATCTCTCCCTCTCCAATATAGAACAGATCAAAGAAATCCGCCAGCGGCTCCGGATTATAGACACAGGGGCCTCCGCCAATCACAAACGGCATATCCGTTCCGCGGTCTTTTGCAAGCATTGGGATTTGGGACAAATCGAGTATCTGCAGGATATTGGTGTAGCACATCTCATACTGAATCGTAATGCCAAGGAAATCAAAGTCCTTTACAGGCTCCTGGGTCTCCAGCGCAAAGAGCGGGATCTGCTGTTCTTTCATAATTTTATGCAGATCCGGCCAGGGGGAATACACCCGTTCGCAATATACGTCTTCCCGTTTATTAAACATATCATATAAAATCTGAATCCCCAGGTGGGACATGCCGATTTCATAGACATCCGGAAAACAGATACAAAAACGGATCTCTGCTTTCCTGGGATCCTTTTTTACAGAATTCACCTCATTGCCGATGTAACGGGCAGGTTTTTCTACGGTTAGTAAAATTTCATCGCTTAATGCTGGTTTTCTCATAGTTTGATATTTCGTTCCTTTTTTTGAATTTTCAATATTGTACGTTTCAAATTATACTATAATTGAAAATTTTTGTACACTGAAAAGTTCGCAAAAAAACAGCAGATCCTGTTTCCTCGATCTGCTGTGGCTGCCAAATTGTAACAGGGAAGGTATCTGAACTGTTATGTTACATCCATATCTTCCATTTATTGCCCCTTCTCGCCGTTCTGTGGATTCTGCAATACCCACAGCATTTTCTTCAATATGGCAATTTCTTCATCTTTTTGCGACAATGCTTCGTCTTTTTGCGACAATGCTTCGTCTTTTTGAAACAATTCTGCATCTTTTTGGGCTGTGAGTTTCGCAATTGATTCCTGATATTGCCGCTCCAGCCGTTCAATCTTCTCGCATTCCAGCTCTAAAATCGGCTCCGTCAACTGAATCACCTCCTCAAATAATGTTTCATACTTATAAAACACCCGCACCATGCTTTTCCTCAAAAAAGAAAGGATTGCCTTACGGCTGTCTTCTTTCAGAAAACCACTCGATACTTCTTTTTCCAAAATAAGTATAATGGCCTGGTAAAAAGAAGTCAATTCCCCATTTTTTATCTGCATCTTTCTTCTGGGCGGAAGATATTTACGGAAACGCAGGGGAAGAAATGGGATTAAAACATTAAGATGTTTTTCCTGAATTTCCTCCAAAGTATAAGACTGCACACATAACGCAGGCACTTTATACTCATAGACGGCGCCATCCGGAAACCGGACTAAAGCCAGGATATTCCAGTGCGATATGTGTATCATATTCTAACATCCGTAATACCATATGTTTATCATAGCTGATTTCACATTCAAAATGATAGATAGCCTGTTCTCCCACACGAACAGTTATATCAGAACGAACAGACGTTCTATGTGGTATTCTGTCGCAAGCGGTTTTACAGATGTACCGTTCTGATATATCTTCCCATGAATTTCCCGAATCAGAGGGAAAAACTGTTCCTGCATAATATAGGCTTCTTTCTTGAAAATTTCATCCCAGAGCTGGGCTTCTGTAGAAATGCCATCGGGCAGCCCCTCTGACTCCTTCCATTTTTTTATAAATTTTCTTAGATTATCCTGTTTCTTCTCTTTTGCCAAAGGCATCTCTCCTTTTTTGATTTTCTTTGCGAATCAGAGGGTTTTAGATGATACGATTTTACATAATTCAGACCGGAAAAAATATGACTTGCAGAAATGCTGTGCAGATGCATTGCCTTATATTGAAAAAATTATACTCTATACGACCGGAAAGAACAAATAATCTTTTTATAAATTATTTCTAAAAAAATTCTCAGTTACATTTCATACCCAATGTCATTAACTTAAGCCTCAAAAGCGTATATCCTGCAATTGGAATATATGGAAATATGCGGTTTCTCAGTTATGTTTTATCACAGAAATTCCTTAAGTTAATGACATTGTTTCATACCAGATAAATGAAAAATCCTTTCTGCTTTGTTCTGAATTTGTAAAAGTATACTCTGGAAACGCTGAGGGCGCGTTTGAAAAATCATACTCCTGTCTGCCGTAAATACTGTTCTATTTTGACATTCATGCTATCATAAGAATTCCAGTCCCCTTCTTTTACATGTATCCCGGATCTTCTTACCAGATATTTTATAATTGCCAGAATCTCCGGAACTGTCTTTTTCGTTTCACGCTGAATCCACTCATCCGTAACAGAAATAATATCGTGCGCTGCCGGATTCCGTACTTTTCGTTCCACCTCAGCGATTTCACTTACGTTCCGAATTAATGCCGCATCATTGCTTTTCTGGCATATAATTTTTGCAACCTGCGAAGAATACACCGGGCCCATTCTGAAATTCCCGTAAAACGCCTGATTCAGCAGTTCTAAAAGCCCCGTTTTCTCCAGTTTTTCACGATTCCAGATTTTCATTTTTTCGTTGCTTAACGTACAGCAGTCTTCCAGTTTGATTCCGCATTCGTTCTTTAAAATATGTTCAAACAAATCCACAACCAGAGGCGTAATCCCTCTTAAAAAATCTGCATATTCCTGCTTTTTTGTTTTTATCTGCAAAACCAGAGCATATTCAAATATCTTTTGCTTATTTCCCTCCCGGACAGGATAGATATCATACGGTTTCCCTTCCATGTGCTTACTGATATTTCGTAAGTTCAGTTTTATCCTGTCATTGGCAATCAAAAGCAGCCGAAAAGCATCTTCCGATAAATCCTGCCGGATCTCATTTGCAACTGCCAGCGCAGCCGAATAATCATATGCACGGATATGCTTTTTGATCGCCTCAATCTTTAACATCTTCATCAAATTCAGGCATTTAACCTCCTCGCAGCGGTTTGGGGCGTCTTCTTCATTGTCCTCGTTTAATTCCCACAGTGTACTGTCATATTCTTCCCTGTCGTCATGCTCCGAATTGATTTTTTTCTGAGGAGTGGAAACCTGGACAGGCAGAAACCGATACTCCGCTAATGTCGCTAAAACCAGCAGGGCGCTTTTCATCGCCGGCGTCCCGGAAGAAAGATTAATCAGCAATTCATCCTCTGGCTGCATGTCAGCCTCTATTTTTCTGATTTCTTCCCGAAAATCCTGATAAAACACATCATACTGCTGCACATGGATCAGTTCCGCCCGCTCAATCAGCCTGATATCAAACGAATGGCCCAAAAGCTCTCCCAGCCGCTGTATGGTATCTATATATCGGTTATCTTTCCTGTGATATTCCATCATCTCATGGGACAAATATAAATAAACAATGTCCGGTTTATAATGTCTGCAGATATGCAGCATAGATCCGTCTCTGAAGTACTTAATCGGATCTGTCCCTCCGATTGGGCTGAATAATCGCTTGCTCATAATACACTCTCCTAAATAATAATCACATCTTCATTTGTATTTTCTTCTTTCCTTCCAAACGAAGCTACCTGTCCTTTTCCTATAATTTTATATACCCTGATACTGTCTGCTGCCGATGCATATGCTGGCAGCCGTTCCAATAGTTCTCTATATTTTCTCTTGCTTATAATTGCCTCAAACGCTGATTTTTGTATCCGAAAGCCATATCCCAGCAGCATTTTGGATAGTTTCAGCCTTTTTTTATTGTCCGTGATATCATAAATAATCAAGACGAATACATGATCGTTTTCCGGACTGTCTTTAATATCAAAAAAATAATTATATTCTTCCATATGTATGCTCCATTCCAGATATCAGCGAATTTCAATCGGCTTATATACAGAGGCGTCTTCTGCCTCCATCGCTTTCACCAGCATATCGATCTGAAGCGCGATTCCGCGTCTGAAACTCACTGCATGATCCACATAACTGAGATACCGTACATCCGTCTGCAGCTTTTTTTCCAATTTGGATAAAAAAACCTTGACCCCGTTTCTGCTCAGAAAGCATCCCGGCTCCTCTAAATCTGTTGTAAAATCCTCTTTTGAAATCTCATGTCCATTTATCATGCTCATCACCGTTGAATCCACAAGAACGGCTCTCCATTCTTCCATCAGATCGCTTGCCAATGTAGGGTGCTGCTCCTTGTCTCTGTGCATAAAACCAAAATATGGATTTAATCCTTTGGCTTCAATTTTCCCATACAATTCATTTAACAAAACAGAATATCCAAGGCTGATCATAGAATTAAACTCGTCTCTGGGCGGCCTTCTGCTCCTCCCATGGAATGCAAATTCCGGATCAATCAAAGCGGATAATCCGTCAAAATAAGCTTTTGCCCCCTGTCCCTCGTATCCCATTAATTCCTGGATTGTCTGACAGTCTGCAAGCTTTTCCCTGCATATTCGCATCATTTTTATAGACTCGCTTACTGCAATGCCTTTGCTTTTTTCGTACCTTCTAAGAACCACCTGCTGATTTTTTAATTTAGCGCTGATAATCGACCTGGCAAGCTCTACCGAAAACGGTGACTCATACAAACTGCATTGCTTTCTCTGCCTTGCCGCATTGATATGTCCTGTAGACTGCAGTTTTCCAAAATAGACGCCTCCTTTTGAAAAATACGCAACCGGTATGCCCCGCTTCAGGCATTCCTGGACACATTGTGTCGTTATCTGCGCACGTCCCATAATCGTAATGCTTTCAAGCGTTTCTATTGGAACCATTTTAAGCATTCCGTCCGCATATCTTACTGTGCAGCGATTTGATTCAATTCCTATTGTCGTATTATTTTCATTTACAAAAAGTAAACTCATTTTTCCTCCCTTCCGCCGATGCAGGCATTGCGATATCAATATTTTCTATCTGGCTCTCACCTCCGTAAAAATTTTTCCATTTTCGCAATAGTTTCCTATTTGTTTTTATCCCCTGACGGAGTTGTCTCAAATCTGAATTTAAAAATTTATTTTATAATATTTACATAAACCTTCCGTCCCCTATTGGGGCCATCTCAAATCTAATCAGACTGATGGAAACAGAACCGTATTTCGGCACACCTTTCCGTCCCCTGCCGGGGTTATCTCAATTCTAATAACACAAAAGCACAGCTCAGGTGTTGCCCGCAATCGTTTCCGCCCCCTACTGGGGCTATCTCAATTCTAATGGAAAATAAATGGAGGTATTAAAAATTATGACTGGTTTCCGTCCCCTACCGGGGCTACCTCAATTCTAATTCCTTTCTTATGTACTCGGCTGTTGCAGCAGCCTGTTTCCGTCCCCTACCGGGGCTATCTCAATTCTAATGATGCACTTGAGTTCAACAAGCAACTGCTCACGAGTTCCCGTCCCCTACCGGGGCTATCTCAATTCTAATACTCCCCAAGAATGACATTCAATGAATCTGCCAATGTTTCCGTCCCCTACCGGGGCTATCTCAATTCTAATAATGGTGTCATGACAAAAACAAGGAGGTGACAAGTTTCCGTCCCCTACCGGGGCTATCTCAATTCTAATATTTTCGGGAGACTTCAATCTCGCGATTATGTAAAAGTTTCCGTCCCCTACCGGGGCTATCTCAATTCTAATAGTCAACAAGTCAACAAAGCACTGTAGTTTCCGTCCCCTACCGGGGCTATCTCAATTCTAATAATGCATGGGGTGACCAGAATTACCAGGTTTCCAGTTTCCGTCCCCTACCGGGGCTATCTCAATTCTAATGAGAAGGAGGTGAGGGAAAGATGAGAGAAGGGAATAGTTTCCGTCCCCTACCGGGGCTATCTCAATTCTAATTGGGATGGACATGAAACATTCAAAAAATAGTTTCAAGTGTTTCCGTCCCCTACCGGGGCTATCTCAATTCTAATTTAAATCTGAATTGCAATCATTAAAAGAAGAACGTTTCCGTCCCCTACCGGGGCTATCTCAATTCTAATGAACAAAAACGAATCAATATCATTATTGAAAATGAAAGTTTCCGTCCCCTACCGGGGCTATCTCAATTCTAATAAAACAATCGGAACAGTCGCAACTATGGTTATTATTGTTTCCGTCCCCTACCGGGGCTATCTCAATTCTAATAATTGAATAAAGGCTTTACACCCTTTCCAAAATCGTTTCCGTCCCCTACCGGGGCTATCTCAATTCTAATGCAGATAGCAGTATAGATTTTACAGATTTACAAAGTTTCCGTCCCCTACCGGGGCTATCTCAATTCTAATACTTGCCGAAACACACTGGAATATTTTCAGTGTGTGTTTCCGTCCCCTACCGGGGCTATCTCAATTCTAATGGTATCTGGAAGGGCAATCAGAATTAAGCTATATTGTTTCCGTCCCCTACCGGGGCTATCTCAATTCTAATTGAAACGGGTATCTTTTAAAGAATATAAAATTGTTTCCGTCCCCTACCGGGGCTATCTCAATTCTAATATGCAGATGGAGAAAAAAATAAAGGAGCTGAAAAGTTTCCGTCCCCTACCGGGGCTATCTCAATTCTAATGGCACTTGATTACACTTTTACATTTTGCGTGTTTGGTTTCCGTCCCCTACCGGGGCTATCTCAATTCTAATATACAGTAGGAAATGGAATGATTGCGTTTCTACTGTTTCCGTCCCCTACCGGGGCTATCTCAATTCTAATAATTGAATAAAGACTTTACACCTGATTTGAAATCGTTTCCGTCCCCTACCGGGGCTATCTCAATTCTAATGCATTTGAAAAGAATGGAGGAAAATAAATGGAGGGTTTCCGTCCCCTACCGGGGCTATCTCAATTCTAATATACAGTAGGAAATGGAA
>CAJUPF010000010.1:0-33700 GCA_910588565.1 uncultured Lachnospiraceae bacterium | reverse complement strand
TGATTGCGTTTCTACTGTTTCCGTCCCCTACCGGGGCTATCTCAATTCTAATACACTGTGTGGAAGGGTATGCAGAGGGCAAAAAGTGTTTCCGTCCCCTACCGGGGCTATCTCAATTCTAATGAATTATTCCTTTCCAGTTGAAGCAATAAGCTTCAAGTTTCCGTCCCCTACCGGGGCTATCTCAATTCTAATAATATGACCCGGCATTTATGCGATTTGCAATGTCAATGTTTCCGTCCCCTACCGGGGCTATCTCAATTCTAATAAGGAAGGTAGATATTATGAAATCAATGCATGAAGTTTCCGTCCCCTACCGGGGCTATCTCAATTCTAATAAGAACTTCCAGAAGTAGGAATATACCAATCCGATATAGTTTCCGTCCCCTACCGGGGCTATCTCAATTCTAATGTAGATACGTAAACTACAGCTGGTCGCTTCTCATGTTTCCGTCCCCTACCGGGGCTATCTCAATTCTAATAGGAATATAAAATGATGAAACTCAAAAAGTTATATGGTTTCCGTCCCCTACCGGGGCTATCTCAATTCTAATCGGAATAGCTGGTAGATATATAAACTACAGCTGGTCGTTTCCGTCCCCTACCGGGGCTATCTCAATTCTAATAAGGGATAGGGCTGTAGAACTAATAAAGAGATTAAAGTTTCCGTCCCCTACCGGGGCTATCTCAATTCTAATGGGGAAAACTTAAGAATAGTTCGGGGTGAGCTAATGTTTCCGTCCCCTACCGGGGCTATCTCAATTCTAATAATGGGTCGTTATGTGAATTATAGCTGGTCGTTACTTGTTTCCGTCCCCTACCGGGGCTATCTCAATTCTAATATATTCCGCGGTGGACTTACTGCCAAAGTCCCTATATAGTTTCCGTCCCCTACCGGGGCTATCTCAATTCTAATACTGTTGGGCATAGATGAGACGACAAAGCGCGATAAAGGTTTCCGTCCCCTACCGGGGCTATCTCAATTCTAATGTGAGGTAAAAAAGATGAAAATTGAGAAATCTTCAGTTTCCGTCCCCTACCGGGGCTATCTCAATTCTAATATGAGGAACTGTTGTATGCCGGAATATACCAATCCGAGTTTCCGTCCCCTACCGGGGCTATCTCAATTCTAATACAGCATAAGCTTCAAAGATGATAGCAGGGAGCTTAGTTTCCGTCCCCTACCGGGGCTATCTCAATTCTAATTTTATGAGCATAAATCAAATGGAACATACCATATATGGTTTCCGTCCCCTACCGGGGCTATCTCAATTCTAATACTGGCGTTCTCGAACCCTAAGAATGGGTTCAGTCCCGTTTCCGTCCCCTACCGGGGCTATCTCAATTCTAATCTTTCTTTGTTTTTTCGTTCGGAACTATTAACTCGCCGTTTCCGTCCCCTACCGGGGCTATCTCAATTCTAATGGTACACTGTTTTTTCCAGACGCCATCCAGTACGGAACTGTTTCCGTCCCCTACCGGGGCTATCTCAATTCTAATTTGATATATTCCGACGTCTATCAGTTCCTCGTTTCCGTCCCCTACCGGGGCTATCTCAATTCTAATTAGACGTAGAAGAGCTATATAGAGACTTTGGGAGTAAGTCGTTTCCGTCCCCTACCGGGGCTATCTCAATTCTAATGAAAACAGTGTATCATTAAAGTCAGTGTCTGGAGTTTCCGTCCCCTACCGGGGCTATCTCAATTCTAATCCTCCCCCACACATCCCACTATCTGCAAGCCTTCCAGGCCCTATTTGCGTGGGAAACATTTTTTCTGGCAAAATTTTTGTATCTTTTCTTCTCCAACCTCCCCGCACGCCTGTATTTTCAAGGCGCGCGGTAAAATTGACTTATAAGGCAGTAATTTTCTTAATTCTGCAAACTCCCATCTGCAGTGTTTTTCCCTGGTATTGTGTACATTTTATCGTATGGGGAGATGCCCCATACTGTTTATCTTTGTTATGCTTATGTATTCTTGGCACGTTTGTCTTTTCAAATACACGCTGCGTAACTTCGATTCCTCTTTCTCTGCCATACAGCGGATACACAACTGTTTTTGAGACAAAGCCGCATCCGCCTCCGCACAGCGCTTCATTCTGCTTCAATATATCCATGCCCGAAAAAGAGGCAACAAAATTTTTATTATAACTGTCTGAAAAAATCTTAACGGCTTCCACCAGTAACTTTCCATTCAGCTTACAAACACTCGTGTCAATTGTAATTGTAAACTTTAGTTCCGTACCTGGTTTGATACATTCTCTTAACACAGGAAATTTGCGTTCCTGCCCATCCGTATGCCTGTCAATTTTCTGGCACAACACAAGGTTATCCACGGAAACTGGTTCACTGTCACTGATAATAAGCCCCTGCAGAATATCATTTACGGCATCGCCTTCATTTGTCCCTGGCAGCTTCCGTATTCTGTAAGCTGTTTTTTCTATATTTTTTATCTCATTGCTCAAACAGGATTTCCGGGACACTCTGCCATCAGAGCATACTGACTGCTGCATCCTGCTTTTTTCCTTCTGGTATTTGGCAGGATTTTTTATAATATCTGCCCCTAATAAAATTGTCCGAAGCATTCCTTTCAGGGAACTGCCTGGCAGATACGGCATTCCATAGGCATCTTTTATGCACTCCATTACCTGCAGCCCTCTGTTGCTTCCTCTTTCCAGCAAAGCATCTCCACAGTCCAGTATATAGCGAAACTGAATATCTTCTGTCCGGATGTTCTGTCCCTTCAGCCAGTCTGTCAGGCCCGAATTTCCTTTGCCCAGCATAAAGTTTTCAAACGCTTCTTCCTTTTTCCTTTTTTTCAGTTCCTGGTACAGAAGCTGTATGTTTGTAACGCCTATCTTTCGTCTGTTGATAAATACATATTCCTTTTTTCCTATTTCCCTGCCGCTTCCAACAAAAACCGGGCCTACCGTATGCATGACAATCTGATAACTTTTCAGATATTTATTCATATGCCTGCACCTCCATCCACATCGGTTTTGCATAACGATATACAGGATGTCTTCCGCATGTATCTGACACATCGTAAATATCCCCGTGAAATTTTTCCGGAAAACAGGAACCTGCCTGAAACACATACAGATCTTTTTTCCGCATTTGCTCCGGGGCATACCGTTCGGAAGCCACAAAACCGCTCCGTTTTAAAAGCAGGTATTCTGCTCCGGCCAAAGCTGTTTCCAGCTCTTCCTCCCTTGGCAGCGACACAGACAATGTCATATAGTTCTCTCCGGTTCTTTCTAATCTTCTGCACAAACCAGATGGCATTTTCCCCAAAATCAGCTGAAATCTCCCAAATCCCGACGCCCGTTTCCCGCCGATTCCGCTGTAGGAAAGGCGTTCGAGCAGTTCCTCTGCCAGTTCGAGCAGCTTTTCATCCTGATATCCAACAATCAGATACAAACCATTTCCAGGATTGTAATAGTAGCTTCCGATTCTGTAAGGCACTGTTTCCGTTTCTCCCCGGACAGCAGCAGCCGTCTTCATTTCAAAATGGCCAAATAAATGAAAATCATGCGCATTCATAACATCAAACTTGCCCTGCAGATACGTCTCCAGCAAATCCACCGGAATATATTTTAATTTTTTATACGCTTTTTTGATTATGGAATCGCTGTTATCTCTCTGCAATTCTAAGCGTTTCATTGGTTTTGGCACAAAATACGTATTCTCCATATATGGAAACGCATCAGACAGCAGCAGTTTTTCCTCTCTTACACACGCGCAAAAATATTCCAGGGTATCCTCGCCCATCCGCACCGCCTCCTGGCACAGTGCGGAAAAAATGGTATCTGCACAGCAGGAGCTTTCGCCTTCATCCAGATTCTGTTTTCCAAAATGAACCGAGCCGTTAAATTGAAACTTGTACAGTTTATAGTTCACGAATTTCACCCCTTTAATGTTTCACTGCCTTTTGCAGGATATCATTGCACTGTGTTAAAACATCATCTGGCAGCTCTCCAATGACGGTCTCTGCATATAGATCATGAAAAGCGACTTTTCCATATCCCCTGGAACCATTTCCACCAAGATAATCATATTCCAGCAGCCGGAAGCCCTCTGCCAGAACGGAAAAGTCTTCTGAGATTTCACGTTCTTCTTCCACCTCATATATAATATCCAGATCAAACAGCGTACCGCGTACCACACGTTCAATCTGTCTTGGGTTTGCAACCGCCGTTGCCCTGTTAATGGTATTTTCAAATTTAATTTCTGTAAATCCCTGTAATCCCTGATTTCTCAGCTCTTCTTCATTTGCCAGAAACATATCGGAAATCAGAACCCGGCTCCGTTTTACCTGCTCTTTTTTGGCGCTTCCAAACAGCCGTGTCAGGCATGGGGCGTCGTCATCCGGTTTTCTCCCTGCTTCTTCATTATATTCTTTTGCCAGTAAGGTCCGCAGTTTTCCCTTCAGCGAGCTTCCTGGTATCATAGGAAGGCGTGTCCTGCTATCCTTGATCACTGGAGAATCCACTGCGCCGATTGCGGCAAATACCGATGAACCGCCGATATGCATCCCCGTCTTTACTTCTATCGTTCCTGTAATCTGAATTTTTGCGTACATACAATTCCTCCTAATCGTCTTTTTCTATGTAAAATTTCCGAAATGCAACTAAAGCTTCCATATACCGGCTGAACAATATGTAATTTTGTTTGCTCCCATTGATCTCTTTCAGTACAGCCAGTAAATCCGCTTCCTGGATTAGATGTTTCACAGATGGTTCCCGGCCGGCTTCATACAGAAAACGTACCCTTAAATATTCTATTCTGGAACAGATATCTTCGTTTAACCCATCTTCCGGCTGATTGACTACTTCATTGTACAGATCTGCCGTCATTGCCAGAAGATTCCGGAGTTTTGACGTTGTCACTACGGGAATGCTGCGTCCCTGCGTATTTTTTTTATCCTTTAGTTTTTGAATGACACTCTCGGCCTTATCCACATAATTTTGATCATTTATCTGCATCCTTTGTCTCCTCCTTCTCTCTCGTTATGTACGCATACAGGTTGATTGCCGTTTTTAACTGCCTGCAGTCTGCCTCGCTCCCCTGATACCACTGATACATAGTTCTCGAAAACATCCGGTATGCCTCTTTTTGCTCCGGATGTGCATGGCTGTCTGGTTCCAGTCTTGATAAAATATATACATATCTGGCAAAATTAATTTTTTCCCCAGGGTTGTGTATCCGGCTGCGGATCAGTTCCAACAGATGATACAGGAAATTTTTGCCTCTGTCTTCTGAAGTTTCAAAAAAATCTGAAATACACTGATATTTTTCCTGCAAAACCTCCTGTTCAAACTCCTGCCAGCCGTAAGTACCGTCACTGAGCGCTATCGTCTTCCCGGATTCCGTCAGCGTTTTATGGATCATGCCGTCCGGAAATACTGTTACTGCATTTTTACCAGGCAGGGATTTTGACTGTTCTTCTAAATCCGCCACTTCTCCTGCAATGGCGCTGATCGGGTAACCAGGAGCATATATGCCGATTCCTGCAGACAGGGTCAGTGTCCCCTGCGCATACTGGTCAAAGCTTCTCCGTATATCAACCGCCAGTTCTATGATATCATCCCATGCCCCTACCAGAAACAAGTCATCCCCGCCGGAATAGCAAATCGTTGCTTTCCTTTTATGTGCTGTCTGCCGCCGGATGGAAAATCCGCCTTCTTCTAAGATCCGGTTAATATGTAATTTAAAAAACAGCGACAGCTGGCGCGACAAAGCGGCCGTCCTGGACAGTGATACATACCTGTCCTGATTCTTTGGATTTTTAAACCCGGATACAAATGCCTGCCCAAGGTTGTCCACATCGGCACGCAAAATGCCAATCCGTTCCATTCCTTCTGCATCTGCGGCATACTCTTCAAAGGTTCTTCTGTCTGTGTAATCTCCGACCCATAGTTTCGTTGCAACAGATCTTCCCGTAACCATTTTGTTTTTACTGTATGCCCGTACAAAGAACTCATCCTCAGCCATCTTTTTTCTAAGAGACGCTTCATTGTCTGACGTCAGATAATAAGTTCCCGGAAGCGGCAGCGCACCCTCGCTTTTCTTCAATGAAACCGTAAAATAATCCTCATACAGAATATGCCCGGAAAACTTTTCAATCGCGCTGCATACCGGGCAAATGCCGTCTTCGTCCACTTTTGCAATTTTTTTGCAGACTTTACATTCCCTGGTATAGTTATCATGCGCCCTGGTATTCAGCCAGCGGATATCGGATACGGAATATCTGTGGCTTTTCTTTTTTGAAATCTGCTCACTGACGGTATGAAAAATCTGCTCATAGCTGCCGGACGGCATATTTTTAAGCATATTTGCACTGCATTCTGCATATCCCCATGCAATACACAGTGAGATCTGAAATGTCTTTAAAAGCCACTGATTCACCTCTGCCATATATTCTTCTAAAAACAGCCGGGTCTTTTGGGTATTGGGCAGCAGCATATAGCAGTGCCCTCCGCCGGAATAAATCAGGTTTGCCCTCGATAAGTGCATTCCCTGCAGCAGGCAGTCTATGATATGCTCCATCATAATTTCCAGATAAAACGAGCGGGCGCGCAGAGTCTTCAATGCATTTTTACTGGTAATCGTATAGATAAAATCCTGTATGCCGGATATATCTGCGGAAAACATAAAAAACGCTTTTTTATCATAAAAATCCGTTCCATTCCGATAAAGCGTTTCCCGGTAATCCGTGATTTTCCGCTCCTCTAAATAGCCTGCAATACAGCTTGCGGCTGCTGCTGTCAGCTTCAAATGATCAAACAGCGAAATATCCGCCATCTCATGTTTTGCCGTAGAAGAAGGAACATAGGAAAGATTCGCCTCTAACACCTCTAACAGGGAGTTCATGTATTCCTGATTCCAGTCCACCCCTTTGAAATGATCGGTCAGATTCATTTTTATTTTGTTGTAAAAAGCTTCATCAAATGCTTTTTTCTCTGATACCGGATAATTTATATGATCCTTTGGATCAAGTGTTTTGGGCTGATAATATTTCTCCTCCTGATTCCCATTTAAAATGTTAAACACACTTTGCAGAGGCATCGTCAATTCAAACCCGGCGTCTTCGGCGTCATTTTTCCTCCGGTCAACTGCAGATGCAATATTGTCCGCAATATAAATAATATAGGCAGGAGAATCCTTTTCGATCTCCGCGCCTTTCAGCGCATCCGCATGATGATACCTTACACAGTTTAACACTTCTTCATCTTCGATATGTGCTTCTTCTTTTAAATACTCATACCCGCTCTGGCTGTGCTTTCTTCTGTCATCTCCCTGCCGGTAAATGATTTTCCCAATGTCATGCAGCAGCCCGCCCCATACCAGTTTCGCCTCGCGATCTGTCATGTTCCTTTCTATCCCCTTTCTTTTATCTTTAGCGCTCCCATTCCCATCGCAGTTTTAATTCCCACTCCGGAATATTCTCCAAACCTTGCTAAGAGCCTTGCATACTTTGCCATAGTATCCGTCCCGTCTATTTTTATACTGACTTCTCCCTTAAATGACGGGATTTTCACTCCTTCTACCGGGAAAAAGGTACTTTTCAGCCTGTATCGGACAATCCGGCTGTGCCCGGACAGCTGTTCCAGCGTTTCCTCATCATACATATCCATCTCTGCGGACGCGGCGCTGTACTTGTTCATAAGGCTCTGGTACAGATACCTCACTTCCGGCATAATCTGATATCTTCCATTGCTTTTAAAAGATACCGGCGTTAAAAATTCAAGATTCAGGTAATGGCTGCAGGCATCGGAATAAAATTCCTCTAGCAGCTCTTTTTTGGGGAGCATGTTCGTGCTTTTGTTTAGAATCTTTACCCGCATACCTTTTTTCTCAATCGTAAACTGCATAAATTCAGGATCTGACAGCGGCAGTATCATTGCCTGATATGCCTCTTTTGTACAGGTTTTGATCACCCATTCTTTTGTCTGCGGTTCCAGATACTGGCTGTATGGCTTTAATCCCTGTTCATGCATCTGCCGCGCATACTCCGCATCCACCTGTTCCATCAGGATTCCCTGTAAATTGGAAGATTGGTAATATCCAAACCCAGGCTCCGATGTTTCTAACTTCATTCGTAATTCCGCCAACACAATTATATTCCTCTTTTTCTAATCATTTTTTGCTGTTTTTTTATTATACACTACGACAGGGCAAATAGCTATAACAAAATTTCTGAAAAATCGACAATTTCCGTTTATTCCGTGTTATAATTTAAAAAGATTTTTTCCAAAAAAGGAGAATGGATATGCAGAATAAAGACGATTTGAAACTGTTTTTTGCATTAATGGCATGGATGCTGATTCCATCCATATATCTTGCTGTCAGAATGCACATTGTAGTCATTCATGATGTAAATATAGACATTCTTGGACAAATGGAGTGGTTTGATCTGATTGACGAGGTATTTGTAACGACATTGATCACCCCATTGTATCTGCTGTTAAAGCAAAGAAAGGCATCCTTAAACGGATTTACCTTTTGTCTCTCGTGTGGGCTCTATGCGGTATTTTCCATTGTGATTTCGATATATGTTGGGAACATTGCTGAATTTATGCATGCAGAATATGCAGAGAATTTTCTTATGATGCAACTTGTTTCAATGCTGATCGGTTTTGCAGGAACATTTTGCGCCATGCTTTTTACTATGAATAACGCGTACCGGATCGTCGTTATTCTTACTGTATCAAAGTTTATCCTTGCAGGAATATTCGATTTTATCCTGATAAGCAAGTACAGTGATATGGGTGCTGTATATTCCGATCTTATCACAAACAGTATGATTTCCATGTTTGCGCTCATCTGTTCTGTTGCTTCTGGTCTTATTCGCATCGGCAGGCCAGAAAAAGAATTTTGCATATCATGGCTGAAAATCGGTTTGTTTTCCGGTATCCAGATATTTCTCGATAATTTTATTTATGCTGTAATGATATGCAGAATGGTCAACGCAGTTTCGGAAAGCGGAAATTATTGGGTTGCAAATAATTTTATATGGGGATGGATGTTAATACCCGTTTTATGTCTGGTACAGCTGATCCAGAAAAACAAGCTTGAAAAAATAACCTGGAAAAACAGCATGAAATATACCATGCTTTTTTACGCTGTATGGTTTGCAACAATGCCATGCTGGGATTTTTTTCTTACAAATGTAATGGGAATACCGAACGCTGCAGATATCGTTCCAATTCTGAAAGCCATGCTGCCTTTTTATATTTGTTATGCAATCGCTGCCTGTATTGATGGATGGTTTATTTCGTATGGCAAGACCATATATACTTTTCTAAACTCAGTTGTGGTAAATATCGGATATTATGGCATAATGTATCTGTTGTTTCAAAGGGGTGTATTTTATCTCAATATGACCTTTATTGAGATTTTATTTGGAGTTGGCATGATCATACATCTGATCATATCCTGGATTTTGTATTTCAGGGAAAGAGGTTCCTGTCAAAAGCAATACTGCCCATAATCCAGGTTCCCGAACAAGCCGGAAACCTGAAGACTGCATTTATCTGCGCAGGAACAGTTCTGCCGCAGCCTGCATACGCTCTATAACATGTACGCCGAATGGACAGTGGGATTCACAGCCGCCGCATTTGATACAATCTGCGGCATGTGCCGTAAGCCCTTCATAATGGGAGCGGACTGTCGGCGGTACCGTATCCTGCATATCCGCCAGATCATACAGTTTATTGACCATGGCAATATCAATCCCTGATGGGCAGGGCGCACAATGTCCGCAGTATGTACACTGCCCCGCATAAGCATGGCGCGGCGCGCCTGCGAGGACGCTGGCATAGTCCTTCTCTTCTTCAGACGCTGTCTCATAGGCAACAGCCGCGTCTACATGTTCCGGTGTATCAAATCCAGCCATCACGCTTGCAACAGCGGGTCTGGTCAGGGCATAATGCAGGCACTGCACCGGAGTCAGGGCCACGCCAAAAGGCGATGTTTCCGCAGAAAACAGCCTTCCGCCGGCATAGCCTTTCATCACAGTGATTCCCACGCCGTTCTGTTCGCAAATCCGGTATAATTCTGCGCGTTCCGGCGTAATTCCGCCAATGTTTTCCGCATATTCGTCTTTAAAGTACTCGTTTAAATCTTCACTTGCCGGAAGCATATCAAATGCCGGATTGACGGAGAACAGAATCATTTCCACAATGCCGCTCTCTGCCGCAAGCTTTGCGACGTCAGGATTGTGCGTGCTCATTCCGATATGGCGGATCGTGCCTTTTTGCTTCAACGCTTTGACATAAGAGAGGAATTCGCCATCCATGATTTGATGAAATTCCGCAGTTTCATCCACAAAGTGGATCATCCCCAGATCTATATAGTCTGTACACAGACGATTCAGCAAATCCGAAAATGCCTCCTGCACTTTACACAGTTCACGCGTACGCACATATTGGCCGTCCTGCCATGTAGAACCGATATGTCCCTGAATGATCCAGCGTTCCCGCTGCCCGTTTAACGCTGCGCCAATGTTAGAGCGCACATTTGGTTCTGACATCCAGCAGTCTAAGATATTGATTCCTGCCTGTACGCAATGGTCAATGATTTCCTTCACTTCCGCAGCATTATGGCGTTCCAGCCATTCGGCTCCAAGGCCGATTTCACTGACTTTCAATCCGGTTGTTCCAAGTGTTCTGTACCTCATACAAACATCCTCCTGTTCTAAAAAATTTCCCATTGAAGTTTAAGCAGCAGCTTCACGATACTTTCCCGGTTTTTTGCAGTTTTCATAAAGGCCGGGAGCATATCGGACTGGGAACGCATTGTCCTGTATGTTTGATAAAAATCAGGCTGTACCGTACGCAGATCTGCCGATAAATAATCGATCAGATATTGTAAGTGCTCCCTGTTGAATGCCCATATCAGTTTCCCCCGATAACTTGCCTTAAAATAAAACGGATAGTGAAAATACGGGTCCTCTGCATGTCGTATATCCTGGAATACCATATGCTGCCGTATGCTTGTATCCACATCCCCTGTCACAATTTCTTTGCAGTAAGGACATGCAACCTTTGCCTTTGGTCCATGAATGCTATTTTCAGGCAAAAAAGCCCGAAAATATTTTCCGGTCGACGTACATTGCGCGGTTACTTCAAACGCATCGCTGCCGCCCGGCACAGCTTCTTGTTGCGCATAGCACGACTTGCATTGAAACTGTGCCTTACCAGAGTCCGGATTAAAATGAACCGTTCCTGCTTTCCCACATTTGGGACAGACGACAGTCATATCCGTCCAAAAGGAAAAGGTATGGTATGGAACATCGTTAAATCGTTTGACCATATAAGCCCCCTTACATGCAAATTTCCATTTATCCAAAGTCAAATCTCATCTGCCCGTCTATCCAGCTTTTCTGGACAGCCTCATGAATCACATCACCGGGCATACTGTCTCCAAGCAAAAATGGAGATTTTGGATTATGCTTTTTTCTGTTTTCCTTTACAACCGCAGCATTCGTATTGGCATAGCAGTATCTGCACAAATGCCCGCAGGTATCATATGCGCCGATATCTACGCCAAGCAGACAGGCGCACTGGCCGTTCCGCTGGTTGTTCTTTTTCTTTGGAGCATTGAGATACTTATGCAGAGCTGTTTCAAAGGCGCTTACTGTCATACAGCCAGAACAGTCCGCTCCATATGGTTCCAGCTCCTTTCCCTCTGCGCACGGCTTTATTGTCATGCCGTACCTGCCCGCAATTGGAATCAATTCTCTGCCAATGGCAAGCCTGTCTGCTTTTGAAACTGCTTCTGCTTCCGGGAAATTGCGCTTTACTTTATTGTAGATATCAATAAAACTGATTACGCATGTCTTTGTATATCCTGAGAGCGTTCTGGCCATGCGTTCAAACTCTGCAATATGCCATTCCACGGAATACTCTTTGTTTATCAAAATAGGATCATACCGCCAGCCCACCGAATCTATGCCGGCAATTCCGGAAAGCTTTTGAAAGCTCTCCATGACCTGCTCTTTCTTTGGAACATTTGGCTCCATCTCTTTTCCATAAGGCGTAATCGTAACAAACCAATATTGTCCATAAGGCTGCAGAACATCCATATGTGAAAGTACAGGTTTGGGATTCTTTGTGCAGAATACGATTAGATCCACCACATCCGGAGATAATCGGTATCTTGTTACACTGCCCGGATTATATGGATTGCGGACAAGCACATATCCCTCTTTGATTCGGTTCAGCAGCCATTCGTGGTAAAATGCCGGAATATCCGTCCGCATTCCTGTCTGTATTATCATTTCTATCTCCCAATTTCATCCCTCCCTGATCCGTGTATTTAATTGCATTTTCCAGAAGATTTACAAAAACCTCAGCCGTCCACTTTCTATTGTATAACAGCAAAATATCCTTATCAGGTTCCAAAACAAGCGTAAGCCCTTTCTTTTCCAGCTTTTCATATACCGCATCTATCGCATAAAGAATGGTTCTTCTGATAGAATGTTCCTCTGCTTCAAATACAATTACATCCTGTTCCAGTTTTACCATACATGTAAGCTCTCTCTGAACTCTGCGTCATCCTCAATAATCAGTAATTTTTTACCTGCCATTACGCTCCCTTTTTCACCAATGCACTGTGTATCAATTTGTATTTTTTCTTTCCAAGCTCTTTCGTCAGAACTTTATACGCCGTTGTAAACCTTCCGACTCCGGTTCCGTTTCTTCCATGTATAAGCATAACGCTTTCATCTGATATTTCTAAAGTATCCCCCTGTTTTTCTATGATTTTCTTAAGTTTCTGCAAATCTTTTGTATAGGTTTTATTCAGTTTCGCATAACTGCTTTCCAGTCTCTTATAGGCTCTGCAGAACTCTCTGTTTGTCACAATTCCTTTATACACATTCGGATAATGTTTTTTCGCATAATACAGATAATGCAGAATATAGTACTTAAATTCCGCATATGCCTGTCTGCCGTTTTCGCATAAATTGATATACGTCTTCCAGGCATCCCATCCTGCCTTCTGCGGCTTGAGATAGGAAAACATGGAAACACTTGTATTCATCCCGGCCCGATATGCCATAAATTCATTCATCAGCCCATACGCTCCCTGTACATTAGAGGACAGATTGGCGGTCGGCTTTGCCACATAGGTATTGTATCTGGAAGTCCGAAGCTTTTTCGGGATGGAAGCCGCCATTTTTTTTGATTCATAAACTTCCGTATACGGTACATAAATGGTTTTCTTATTTCCGACAAAATATGCCATCTCCTGATAATTTCTGGCGTAGTGAAAACTATATGCATGCGTTTCCTCATGAACTGCCGTTGAAACAGAATCCAAAATTCTGCTGCTGCCGGAAAACCAGAACAGAATATCGTCTCCTGCCTGTATCTGCTTCTGCAGAATATAGGCTCCATCCGGATCGTATTTTTTCAGAAGATTCTGCACGTTTTTGGTGGTGATTTTTGCATTAACAGAAGGCGCTTTTACTGCCGCGGATACTTCAACGGATGTAAGAGATACGGACAGAAGCAAAAGCGCCGCCAAAAGCATCCTGCATGTTTTCTTGATTTGTTTCATTCGTGATTTCCCCCTTTGTTTTTGAACTAATCATAACATTATAATAAAATGCGTTCAAGTACCTTTAAATTTATGTTGTATCCGCCTGTTTTTGTGGTATTCTATAATGGAAGTTACAGACGAGGAGGAACAACCAATGATATTCATCGAATATGCCAAATGCAGTACCTGTAAAAAAGCGGAAAAATGGCTGGATGCAGCAGGTATTCCATATGAAAAACGCCCAATCAAAGAGAACAACCCTTCCATTGAAGAACTCAAAAAATGGCGCCAAACCAGCGGCCTGCCATTAAAGCGTTTTTTCAATACCAGCGGTAACCGGTACAAAGAACTAAGCCTAAAGGACAAGCTTCCCACAATGAGCGAAGAAGATCAATATGCGCTGTTAGCGTCAGACGGTATGCTTGTGAAACGCCCGATCCTGGTTACGGACGATACGGTTCTGATTGGTTTTAAGGAAGAGGAATGGAAAGAACAGCTGACAGTCCAGAACACCCCACATATGAGAAGGCATGACCGGGAACTCACCGATATCAAAGAGATTATCCGTGTGATAAAAAAATGCGACGTCTGCCGCCTGGCGCTCCACAATGACGGATACCCGTATATTCTGCCGCTTAATTTTGGTATGCAGACTGACGGCAAAAACATCACGCTGTATTTCCACGGCGCAAATGAAGGAACGAAATATGAATTAATCAAAAAAGACAACCGGGTAAGTTTTGAAATGGACACGTCACATCAGCTGGTAATGAATCCGGAAAAAGGAACCTGTACAATGAAATACGAAAGTGTGATTGGACACGGCAGGATAGAAATCGTGCCGGAATCGGAAAAAGAGCACGCGCTTTCTGTGTTAATGGCGCAGTATCATCAGGAAGAGTTTTCCTATAATAAAGCTGTGATCCCAGCGACAACGGTCATGAAGCTTATGGTAGAACAGGTTACCGGAAAAGCACGATAACCAGCGCAAACAAAACCCTTAGAAGATGTACTATCCTGAAGAACTATAACGAAATCCGGCAAAATCAAAAAGGAGAATCCCCATTATGAATACTAAAACAATCGATCTGCACGTTCACTCCACCGCCTCTGACGGCACACTTACCCCAACAGAACTGGCAGCGGAAGCCAAAAAAGCCGGGCTTACCGCTTTTGCATTAACCGATCATGATACCGTCAATGGAATTGCTGAGGCAAGAGAAGCGGCACGCGCTCTTTCTATCGAACTGATCCCAGGCGTAGAGCTTTCTACCGATTACAAAGGAAAAGAAGTCCATATGGTCGGACTGTTTCTGGATGAAACCAACCAAAAACTGCTGTCGCATCTGGCTGACTTTCGGGATAACCGGGACAACCGGAATGTGAAAATGTACCAAAAACTCAGAGAAGAAGGATTTGAAATTTCCGAAGAAGCGCTTCGGGAAATGTTCCCCGATGCAGTCCTTACACGGGCACATACGGCAAGATATTTATATGAAAAAGGATATATCAAATCCATATCCGAAGCATTTGAAACCTATATCGGCGACGGCTGCCGGTGCTATATCCCAAGAGCAAAGATTTCTCCGCAGGAAGCAGTCCGGCTGATTCATTCTGCGGGCGGAACTGCCATTTTGGCACACCCTATTCTCTATCATATGAGCGATGAAAGGCTCCGCGAACTGCTTAACGACTGCAAAGCCGAAGGCTTAGAAGGGATTGAAGCCCTTTATTCCACCTATCAGCCCGGAGACGAACGTTATGTCCGCAAACTGGCTGCAGAATACAATCTGAAACTCTCCGGCGGCTCTGATTTCCATGGAAGCAATAAACCCCATATCCGGCTGGGAAGCGGCATGGGGCATTTATCGATTCCTTATGAACTATTGGAACAGTTAAGAAGCTGATTTATCAGGAACACAAAACGAATTGTTTCTCTGATTGCAGCCTGGAGGTAAACCCTGCAGCCCTTATGTATTACTGCAGGGACTCCTCCTGCAGCCTGTCAAATTCCGCCATACATTCATCGACAGAAGCGCCGTTTAGCAGTTCCCGCACAATCAGGCATGTATTTCCCCACTGTTCCACTTTCAGGCCAGCGTTACTGGCAAGTACATATCTTCCCTCATTCACCAGATCATTTAACGGTTTCAATGCCGGAATACATTCTACTTCCACATTTTTTGAAGGCGATATCACCTGGTTTGTTTCCGAATACGCCTGCAGCGCCTCATCTGAGAGAATCACTTCCAGAACAGCCTTCGCCTCCTCTGTACGCTCTGAATCAGCCAGGACTGACATGCCTGTCATAGATACAACCGGCATCTGCCCCCAATCACTGGGAAAGCCAATTACCTGCATATTAAAATCTGCTTTCCCATAAGCTGTCTCCGCATTCGCAGCCCCCCAGTACGCCATAACAATCGGCGTCTTCTGCGCCAGAAAATCAGCTCCCTCCCCTTCAATCGCCTCAGAGGTATAAGCTTTTTCGGCGTCAATATATCCCAAATCTATCAGTTTTTTTAAATATTCAAATCCCTTGCGCATATAATCACTGTACTTACGCTCCCCGCTATTTAACGCGGCAATCTCTTCCTCCGTCGTCTCTCCATTATACAGATCTGCATATGCCTGCGCAAATACAAAAGTTTCCAGCCACCAACGGTTTGCTCCGATTGGCGTTTCAATCCCGTTCTCCTGAAACACCCTGCAGCATTCTAAAAATTCTTCCGGTGTCCCCGGCAGCTTAAGGCCATACCTGTCAAACATATCTTTATTGACAAACAATCCATAGACTACCACTTCCTGCGATATTCCAACCAGTTTCCCATCTACTGTATTCGCTGTTTTGACAACTTCTCGCAGATTTTTTACACAATTCAGATCAGACAGGTCTGCGAGCCTTCCTTCTTCTCCCATCTTTTGAAGGACATCCGGATTCAGCAGGTAAAGATCATCCATCCCATTCCGTATCCGGTCAAGCGCCACGTCATCATAAGATTTTTCCTGATAATCCGCCGCTGTATAGGTATTGTACTCTACTGTCACACCCAGCGCTTCCTCAGCCATAATAATCGTCTTATCAAACGCTGTTCTGGCAGCATTCTCAGCATCCGGCCTTGATCGCTCCATTGGCGCAAACAGAACAATCGCCTTCTCTTCTTCCGTTTCCTTTTGAAGCAGATTTTCACTGGTTATATCTTTTTGTCCACAAGAAACTGCCATAAGCGCCATTGCTCCGGCTAATAAAATGGCTGCAGCTCTTTTCTGACCTCGTTTCATGACTTCTCCTTTCCCTGCAATATATCCATACTAACGCTTTTCTAAATACTGATCCAGCGTCTTTCTCAGCAAATCCACATCGATTGGTTTTGCAATATGGGCGTTCATCCCGGCATCCATGGCGTCTTTGACATCCTCTGTAAATGCATTCGCTGTCATTGCAATAATCGGTATCTTCTTTGCATCGTCCCGCTTACTTGCCCGGATGGTTCTTGACGCTTCATAGCCGTTCATCACCGGCATCTGAACATCCATCAGAACTGCGTCAAATCTTCCTGGCTGCGCCCGTTCAAAACATTCCGCCGCCAGCTTTCCATTTTCCAGAATTTCACAGGTCGCCCCCTCAATATGCAAAATCTCTGATAAAATCTCCGCGTTGATCTCATTGTCCTCAGCCACAAGAAAGTGCCGTCCGGCAAGGCAGCCTTCTTCTGCATGTTCCATAGATTTCTCCTTTTGATCCTGTTCTTCCATTAGCTCCAGGATCTTTTCCTGGAACGCAGACACGAAAAACGGCTTTTGCAGAAATCCGTCAATTCCTGCCCTGGCAGCCTCTTCCTGAATCTCCTCCCAGTCATACCCGGTCAGCAGCAGCATTGGGATATGTTCTGAGGCAGTCCTTCTCAGCTGCCTTGCCGTCTCAATGCCATCCATTCCCGGCATCTTCCAGTCCAGCAAAATCACATGGTAATCTTCTCCGGATTCACAGGCACGCTCTCTGAAATGCAGCGCTTCCTCTCCGTTACATGCCGTGTCAACGCGCACTCCCATATCTTCCATCAGCAGCCGGACAGCTTCAAGGATCTCTGCGTCATCGTCAACCACCAGTATCCGTGAAATCCCTCTCTGCTCCCAGAAGCGCCCATCCACTTTGATTTCCGGAATACGAAGCTCCAGTTCCACAACAAACTTGCTGCCTTTCCCTATTTCACTGGTAACTTCTATGGAACCTCCCATAAGCTCCACAATATTCTTCGTAATCGCCATGCCAAGCCCTGTGCCCTGCACTTTATTCGTTGTGCTGTTCTCTGCTCTGGTAAAAGCGTCAAAAATCGTTTCCAGGTATTCCGGCGTCATTCCATATCCGTTATCCTCCACTTCGATCCGGATATGTTCATACTGGCTGGCATGCTGTTTTTGCCCAATAATGCGAAACCAGATATTCCCTCCTTCCTGCGTATATTTCACCGCATTGGAAAGGAGATTGATTAAAATCTGATTAATCCTGGTCTCATCGCCAATCAGAAGCTCATGCTTAATTCCTGTAACAGTAATATCAAACGACTGCGCCTTGGCCTTTGCCATAGGACGAATAATCGCATCAACCGAAGAAACCATATCGTTTAGCGTAAATTCTCCGATTGTAAGCGCAGCCTTTCCGCTCTCAATCTTGGACATATCCAGCACGTCATTGATCAGGCTCAGCAGATGCTGGCCGGAAGCTGTAATTTTCTTTGTATATTCCCGGACTTTTTCAGGATTATTCACATCTTTTGCAAGCAGTGCGGTAAAGCCCAGTATGGCATTCATCGGCGTACGGATATCATGGGACATATTGGAAAGAAACATAGTCTTGGAATGATTCGCAATCTGCGCCGTCTGCAGTGCGTCTTTTAACTGTTTGTTATAAAGCTCACGCTCTGCTTCTTGGTCCCTCCGGATCTTTTCATGCTGCCTTTCAAAAAACAGATATAGCATACAACAGCCCAAAAATGCTCCCAGCATAATAACCGCAACCAAAAATATATGCTGGCTGACCGCATCCCCTTCCTGCTGTATCGCCTGGATCGGCACATATCCAATCAGGTATACGGTTCCTTCATTGACAGACCACATATAAATCAGAGAATTTTCATTCTGGATGTCATGATAGAACATAACATCGTCCCCGCCTCTGATACTCTCCGCAACAGCTGTCTGGATCGACTCTTCAAAAATTTTATTCGCATTATAAAAATCTTCCAGGCTCAGATGTCCCGCATCACGTTCCCCGATTCCCTTGGGCTTTAATACCAGCCTCTCGCTTTCTGCATCCATAAGATACAGCTTGGCGTCATTATTGTAAAATCTGCCGGGAAGCGCATCGTCAATCGAATCATAGATATATTCGACATAGAGCGCCGCAATCTCTTCCCCATCCCTTTTCACAGGGCATTTTATTGTATATGCCCAGGTTCCCATACTATTGATATAAGAGCCTGACATTGGCAGTTCATTTACCGTCTTTCCACCTGAAAAATCCAGATCCTCTTCTGTAAAAACTTCGCCCGTATTGGAAATTCCTTCCGTATCTCCCGCTAATATCAACGAGAGCCTGACCATGGTATCATTTCTTTCATAGGAAAGAATAAAATCTTCCGGATTCTCCATATCTGCCAGCTCCTGTGCAAGCAGCTTCTGAAATTCGGCTTCCCGTACGAAAATCGCCTCTATCGTATTGCTGATCAAATCCAGGCTTTCACTCAGATTGCCAATTGCCGATTCGGACATTGCTGTTGCTATTTTATTTGAAATAAAAAAAACAACCGCTCCTAAAATACAAAAAACTAAAATAAAAGGAACAATCAATCTTCTTTTTCTATCTGTTTTGTTTATCTTTCTTTTCATAATAATTTACCCTGAAACAATTGCTTTCTATAAATGCGTATTATGTCTTATTGTACCATCATCAGAGCGTAAAGTCAAAAAATTTGAATCAAATTTGCATTAGATTTGTAACAGTTCAGCCTTCCGGCTTCGCTGTTACAGAATCTGGCTCATTTAAAGTTTGCCTGCGGCAAAGGAGCCAGATTCTTGGCAATTCTGCTGTATCGGCTGCTAACTGCGCAGCAAGTGCGCAGTTGCAGGCTGAACTGTTACTTAGATTTTTACTTCTGCTTTACCAAACGCATTTCCTTCGTTGAAGTTTCTTGCATTTTCCATTGTCACCACAGCAATCGCCTGCATTGCCTCTCTTGTAAAAAATGCCTGGTGACTGCTCACCACTACCTGAGGGAACATCAGAAGCCTCGCCGTGATATCATCCGTAATTATCTGATCGCTGCGGTCTGTATAGACATTTTCATCTTCTCCTTCATAAACATCTAAGGCAACCGCATGAAACTTCCCCTTTTTCAGAGAAGCAATCAAAGCTTCCGTATCGATCAGGGCGCCTCTTGCCGTGTTGACCAGCATCGCCGTATCCTTCATACTGGCAATACTCCTTTCATTGACGATATGGTACGTTTCGGGAAACAGCGGCGCGTGGAGGGAAATCAAGTCGGAACGGCGGAACAACTCTTCCTTATCCACATATTCCAAAAGTTCCTCCTTTACAAGCTCCTCATTAGGATAGGCGTCCCAGCCCAGTACAGTCATACCATAACCTTTGCAGAGCTGCGCCATACAGATCCCAATCTTGCCGGTACCCACAATTCCGGCAACTTTATTATGCAGATCCAATCCCAAAAGGCCGCTTAGGGCAAAATTATTGTCCTTTATTTTATGATACGCTTTATGAAGACGCCTGTTTGCTTCCTGAAGAATAGCCATTGCATACTCTGCTACCGCATAGGGAGAATAGACCGGTACGCGCAGTACGGTAATACCGCAGTCTTTTGCCGCCTCCAAATCTACATTATTAAATCCGGAACAGCGCAGCAGAATCAGACGCACACCGCACTCCTTTAAGCGTTCCACTACCCTGCGGGACACATCGTCATTCACAAAAACGCAGACTGCATCAAATCCGGCAGCCAGATGCACCGTTTCCAATCCAAGACTGGAAGTAAAATACTGAATATCAGAGTTGTAAGTTCCGCTTCCTTTCTCCCTGGCCAGTTCACTGAAAAAAATTCTGTCATAATCCTTAGTGCCAAAAAAAGCGATTTTCAGCAGGCTTTTCTCTTTATTATCCTTATTGCTGCCATACGGCATAGGGGTATCCCCGGAGAGGGTTTCCTTAAGTTCTCTTTCAATTACTCTCCTGACTGCTTCTGTTGCCTGTTCTTCATCCTCGCCGTTCACCTGCAGGATCAGAGTATCTCCTGCAGCCGCCCTCAAATTCAGCAGCTCCAGCACATTACGCCCGTCAGCCGTCTTTCCGTTGGCAGACACCGTGACAATGCTCTTAAAATCGACACAGCATTGCGCCAGCAATGCGCAGGGTCTGGCATGTACACCCATAGGATTCGTTATCTGATACACAAGTTCTTTCATACGTTTTATTCTCCTTTCCATAACTGCTGGTTCTGTTTTTGGAATATGCAATGCAAGTTATGTTCCGGATTAGTATGTATCATAACGTATGGCCACATACTTAAGTCTGGCAAAGGAACAGATGAAACCGGTAGAAAGGCAGATAATATCTCAGCCTTTCTCCCGGTTCCCATTACATTACTGTTCTATTGTATCCCGTACCATTCGCCACCGCTGCATATCGCTTATGTTTCCGCACGCTTTAATACATCCAGTCTCTGCAAAAACATATTATAATACTGCGGCAGGTCTGCAAATATTTCTTCTCTGACTTCCGCTGTCTGGTTTAGCCCAACCCGTTCCACTGCCTGTACCGCAGCCTCCTGCTGTGTCATATGCCGCCGGAACATCGTCTGGCAGTTCGCTCCTTCCAGATGATCGTATGCATGAAATGCCTGGTTGAAATCCATCAGTTTGTGAAGGCATTTCGGCTTATTATTTGAATTATCCACAAGGACGCCCCAATTTCCCCAATGCCTGTCCGTATTTCCCACCAGATAATCCATAATATTCATCATATAATAATTATGCCTGTCAATCCCAAGGACATACTTTTTCGTATCTCTGTTATGATTCTGGGAATAAATTTCAAACGCTTCCATCGAAACAATCGAATATTCTTTTGATGTGATATTATCACTTACGGTCACTTTTTCCCCATCAAACTGATCTTCCTCATAGCAGACCTGCGAAACGTCAAAGCATCTGCATATCCGGCTTGCTAAAAGCTCCCGCTCCACCGCATCCGCTCCGCCGTCTTTTAACAACTGAAATCCGTTTCCGGCCCGTTTCCAGGCTTTCGGAAAACAGCCGTTCGTAGCCAGATCTCTGGCCAGGGATTCATTCTGCACCGTATATTGCTTTCCCCGCAAAGCGATATCTATAAAGGTATTCTCCAGGTGGTTGTCATATAAATTCACCTCGCGAAAAGTAATCTTTTCCCCTTTTCTTTTTACCCAGAAAACGTCTGTCAGGGACGCGCAGCGATAGGAAAGCGCGATCTTTGCCCTCTCCCGGTCCGTAACAGCCTGCAGCATACCAATGCTGTTTAAAATCTCTTTGGCATACTTCCGATCCAGCGTTAAAACTCTGGTAGCGCACCAGTAGTTAAAATTCGTCACATTATTGATCCGGGTGTCTATATCTGTTTCTTCTTCCAGATATAAATTATACGGCATAAATGATTTAAAATATATTTTGCATTGTCCGTTATCATCAATCCTTGCTACTTTTCGGTCCTGCTGCATAATCTCATATACTTCTCTTTGCATCGGATTTCTCCTCCTGCAGGCTTTTCATTCCATATAATTTCTCTTCTTTATAACTTTGATACCTTCCCGCATCAATCGCCGCGCGGATTTCTTCCATCATGGTATTATAAAAATAAAGATTATGCAGAACGCAAAGACGCATCCCCAGCATCTCCTTCGCCTTCAGCAGATGACGGATATATGCCCTGCTGTATCTCTGGCAGGCAGGACACTGGCAGCCTTCTTCCAAAGGCTTTGGGTCTTTTTCATATTTCCGGTTAAACAGATTCAGTTTCCCCTGGTTGGTGTATACATGGCCATGGCGTCCGTTTCTTGAAGGATATACACAGTCAAAAAAGTCTACTCCCCGATCCACAGCCTCTAAAATATTGGCCGGCGTTCCCACACCCATCAGATATGTGGGTTTCTCCTCCGGCAAATTTGGCACGACTGTTTCTAAAATATGGTACATCTCCTCATGGGTTTCTCCCACTGCCAGCCCACCTATGGCATAGCCGTCCAGCTCCAGTTCTGAAATCTGCTTTGCATGGCGAATCCGGATATCGTCATAAATGGCGCCCTGATTGATTCCAAATAAAAGCTGCTCTTTGTTAATCGTAGTTTCCAGCGTATTCAAACGTTCCAGTTCTGCTTTGCACCGCTTCAGCCAGCGGAACGTACGATCTACGGAATTTTGCACATAATTTCGGTTTGCCACGCTGCTTGGACATTCGTCAAACGCCATGGCAATCGTCGAAGCCAGATTAGACTGAATCTGCATACTCTCTTCCGGTCCCATAAAAATCTTTCTGCCGTCTACATGAGAATGAAAATACACGCCTTCCTCTTTAATCTTGCGCAGCCCTGCCAGAGAAAATACCTGAAACCCGCCGGAATCCGTCAGAATCGGCCTGTTCCAGGACATAAATTTATGAAGGCCTCCCATTTCATGGATTAGTTTGTCCCCTGGCCTTACATGAAGATGATACGTATTCGACAGCTCCACCTGGGTTTTAATTCCTTCCAGATCCTCCGTTGAAACGGCTCCTTTAATCGCCGCAGCAGTTCCTACATTCATAAACACCGGCGTCTGAATCGTGCCATGCACTGTCTGAAATTCCGCGCGTTTCGCATTTCCGTCTTTTTTTAATAAGTTATAAACTGCCATATAAACTCCTTACTGATAGATTTTCATTTGATTTTAACTATATTACCATATATTTTCACTTCTTCCAAACATATTTTTTGTTTTCAAAAGATTTACAAAAAAAGAAACCGGCCAGGCAAAATTTGCCGCTTACTTTTTCCGGTCATCTAAATCTTAGATGGGACATATCCACATAGGTCTTCTTTCCCGTTTTAAAAAGTCAAAGCGCTGATTTCTTTCATTTCGTATCACGAATATTGGAGCATGAAAGATAGTGTATGTATAGTTAAAGTTTTGTATGTTCTAAGCTGGCCGTTGAATGATAAAGGATGTGCATTGTATGAAAAATGAAGATAAAAATAGAAGTGAAATGAAAGAAAAACTTAAGTCTTGCATATCAAAGATAAAATGTGTACAATCTATATGAACCAAAGACAGCAGTTCTTTTCTTATGAAATTACATAAAAAGCCGCGGGAGGAACTGTCTGATCCTACTAGAAAAAGAGGTAACGAAAATGAATCACTACAGAAAAATACAGCTCTTTCCACTGTTTCTTCTCCTATTGTCCCTGTGCTTATGGGGATGCGGCAAATCAGAGCCTGCAGCAGACGTTTCCCGGCAGTCTGAGGAATCCCGAAACACTGTATCCGATACACAGCAGGATATCCAGGCTGACAATTCCAGTCCGGATACGGAACGCGAACAGCCCATCCCGGAAGCGGACACTGAGAGCGAACAGCTTATCCTGGAAACGGACACCGAAGATGCAGACGATACAGAAACGAAACCGGTTTTGCCAGAGATTGCAGATGATCCAGAGAATATTCCGGTAACGGAAATTATCACAACGGATTCCGTCAATATCCGGATGGAGCCCAATACAGATTCTGAAGTTTTTCAGGTTGCAGGACGCCGGGATATTTTCAATAAGGTTTCCGAGGAAAACGGCTGGACTAAAATTCTGGTGGAGAATGCCTTTTATTACATAAAGAGCGACTATGTAAAAGAGTATATCCCTGGTGAAAACACCGGGTACTTGGTTGCTATCGACGCCGGGCATCAGGCGCAGGGCAACAGTGAAACGGAACCCGTAGGTCCCGGAGCATCCGAGCAAAAAGCCAAAGTCGCCAGCGGCACAAGGGGCGTTGCTTCCGGCCTTGCAGAATATGAACTGACCTTACAGGTTTCGCAGAAATTAAGAGATGAATTAGAAGCCAGGGGATACGACGTCCTGATGATCCGGGAAAGCAATGATGTCAATATCAGCAATGCCCAACGGGCTGAAATTGCCAATCAGGCCGGAGCGGACGCATTTATCCGCGTACATGCCAACGGCTCGGAAAACAGCGGCACAAACGGCGCTATGACGATCTGCCAGACAGCCGGAAATCCTTACAATGCCTCGCTTTATTCCGCAAGCAAAAGTCTTTCCACTAATGTATTAAATGAACTGGCAGCGGCAACAGGCTGCAATGCCCAATATGTCTGGGAAACTGATACCATGACTGGCATAAACTGGTGCCAGACGCCTGTTACAATTGTGGAAATGGGCTATATGACCAATCCCACAGAAGACAGTAATATGGCGTCCGCAGATTACCAGTATAAAATTGCGGCAGGCATTGCAAACGGCATTGACGCTTATTTTGGAATCAACTGAAACAGGGAGGAATCGTATGCGTCTGGATAAACTGCTGGCAGATATGCAGATTGGAACGAGAAAAGAAATCAAACAGTATATCAGGCAGGGGCATGTCACAGTCGACAAAAGCAGCCAGGTCAGCCCAAACCAGCAGGTAGACCCCAACATTCAGGCCATATGCTGTTTTGGAAAAGAACTCCACTATCAGAAATATGTCTACTATATGTTTTACAAACCGCAGAATTGTGTGACTGCACGGCAGGACGCCCTTCATAAAACAGTGATGGACTACCTGCCGGAGAGCAGAAAAGCGCTCTCCCCGGTAGGCAGGCTGGATCTTGACACAGAAGGGCTGCTTATAATTACAAATGACGGAATGCTCTCCCACAACCTGTTAAGCCCTGCCAAACATGTGAGCAAAATTTATGAAGCCAGAATTGATGGGCCGCTGCGCACAGAAGATATAAAAGCCTTCCGGCTTGGCCTAGATATCGGAGATAACACGCTTACCAGTCCGGCAGAGCTTACCGTACTTGAACATGGGGACAGTTCCTATGTACGTGTAGCGATTACGGAAGGCCGCTACCATCAGATCAAGCGGATGTTTGCGGCAATTGGCAGGCAGGTGCTTTTCCTGAAACGCACTGCAATGGGAAGCCTTGTATTAGACGATACGCTTCTGCCGGGTGAGTACAGAGAGCTGACAACAGAAGAATTGAGCCGGCTAAAGCAAGATGAAGGTTAAGCTGTTACAATGAAATGAATCGTTATCTTTTTTTCCACTGCGCATAAAGCTTTACCGTTTTGCCCTGTTTTGCAGTCAGATTTTTCACACTGGCTTTGTTTTTATATTGTGTGCCTTTTCCGTTCTTTTTTGTATTCCATCCGGCAAATACATATCCGCTCCGCTTAAATTGGTTTGCAGGAAGCTTTTTCTTTTTTCCATAGGTACAGGTAATTTTTTTCATACTTCCTTTTGCAGATTTGTGATTTGCGTGAAATGTTACCTGATAGGTATAGGGGCGGATCGTTACCGTTCTTCCGTTCCAGATGTATTTCTTACTGTTCGTATAGCCTATCTTTTTCGCAGAAAGAGACGTCAGTACAATGGTTTTCACCTGCTTTGTCCCTTTACAGGCAAACGCAAACTTTTCCGCCGTTTTAAAGCCAGACGGCAGTTTCACTGTCTTGGCCGCTTTGCAATTATAAAAAGACGCGTATCCTATGCGTTCCGTTCTGGTTTCATACAAATTGATTTCTTTTAATTTACTGCAATTGTAAAAACCATAGCGATCGATTTCTTTTAAGCTTGACGGAAATCTGACGCTTGCCATGGAACTGCAGCCGCTGAAAGCGCTCCGCCCAATCTTTGTTATCTTTGTGGAAGATAAATCTGCTTTTTTCAATTTCCTGCATTCATAAAACGCCCATCCGCCAAGTTCTTTTAAGGAAGACGGAAATTTCACATCTGCCAGCCTGATGCAGCCTGAAAAGACAGACTGGTTTAACGAGGTCAGTTTTGTCCGGGATAAATCAGCCTTTTTCAGATTCTCACAATGATAGAATGCATATTCTTCCAGCTCTGTCAGTTCCGCCGGAAACTGTATACGCTCCAATGCATTGCATCCCGAAAAGGAGCTTCGGTATAGGTTAGAAATCCTTGCAGACGACAGATCCGCTTCCTGAAAACTGTTACAAAATGAAAATGCCGCTTTCTTTAGTTCCCTGACTTCAAATCCGGCAAATCCTGTAACAGCTTTTATTTTTTTCACGTTCTTCGCATCCGAAATCGCCAGATGCCAGTTGCCGTCACTCCAGTTTTTGTAATCCGCCGCAGAGATTTCTTTTGTATCCAGCATATAATAAATGGTATTATCCCTTCCGTCTAACAAACCGTCTACGCGGTAAATTTCATGGCTGGACAATTCCGCTAACTGCTGCGGCGTTAAATCAAACCGCTGATAGGAACATCCCTGATAGACCCATTCCCCCTCTTCTGTATATTTATTCTGCGAGCACCAGGTTGCGTCAAATACGACCCATCTTTTGCCGGATGCATCATAGGCGCAGTTGTATTCATGGTTTTCTCCGTTTAAGTCCATACATGGGATTCCAATAGAAATCAACAGTGTCCGTGCCAACGCCGCATAGCCTGCACAGACCGTCCTTTTTTGTGTATAAACCTCATATGGATGAATATAGGTAGGATTCTTTTTCTTATCCGCCAGATATTTATAGTCATAATATGTACGTTCCGCAACAAATCCGGCGATTGCCTTTATTTTTTCATAAGGCGTGTTACATCCGGCTGCTGCAGACAGCGCCGCCTTGCGGAGTTCCTCAAGCTGCCCGTCCGTCAGTTTTTTTCTGTATGGGTCCTGCAGAAAATAATCCGGATCGGCATAGTTGCAAATCATATTCCAGGCTGTTTCTTCTGCTTTTAATAGATTGACGTCCGCAAATGCTCTGTAATGGAACAGTACTACCGCATATATGGACAGATGTTTTGCCTCAAATGTAATCGTATTTCCACTGATCGCGGCCTGTTCTGTAAGTATAGCAAGACCGTCTTCTTTTGCTTCAGCAGATCGTCCTTTTCGTACATAACCGTCTGGCACATAAAAAAGCCCCGCTTCCTGCATCTCATCCGCATTTATGTCTTCAAGCCCCTCAAGTTCCATTGAGATCCAGACGGACTGGCCCTCCTCTGGTTCAAATACACAGCGGTTACCGGACGCATCTGTATAAAAAATCTCAATATCAAACAAAGCGGGCTGGCCCGCAGAAATCTGCAGATCCCGGTACATATCAAAGATACTGCGTGCTTCCTCAGAACGCACTGCTCTTTTTTCCGTCTCTGCTTCCATTTCCCGCTGCATCTGCTCTGCCGCTTCCACAGAAAGACCTACAGGCTCCACTGTTATTGCTGCATTCTCCGGAATCACACCTTCTTCGGCCGTTATCGTAACTTTCATACCCTCTTCCGGAAACTCCTGTTCATAAGAAAAACTTTCCTTGGACGGTATTTCTTTATCTTTCTCCACAATCTCCCGCTTCTTCTGGTTCTCCTCCACAGACGTATCCGGTTCCTTACTTTCTGTAGATTCCGTCTTTACCTGGCCGTCCGGTAAAAACCTGTCCTCCTCTGTAGATGTATCAGTTTCCTCTGCATTTCGATCTTCTTCCTCCGAATTTATCTGTCTGGATTTGCTGTCAGACAGCTGATCCGTTCCCTGGTTTTCTTCCGCAAATCCCCGTACTGGAATTGCACAAACCAATAACAGGCATACCAGCGCCATCGATAAAAAACGTGTTCTGTATCCTTTCATGCTATACTCCTCCCTTATCCAAATAATATGTGTGTACATTATATTCTCTTTAGCCGAATAGTCAAGAAAAGAATATCATTCATTATGTTTTCATAGTATATCTGGTTACGAGAAAAATTTCTGAAAAACTGGCGTGGGTGTGAAATATAACTATATCTGTGGAGAAAAATCATGATTGACTATACTCTATTGTGGGAAAATCTAAACTTTTGGATTTTCACAATGCCGACTACTACGGAATCCCTCTCATTTCTATCAACATAACGTAATTGAGTTGACTTTATCAACACATAGAGTTATAATATGGATTGATAAAGTCAACTCATATAGAGGAGGCAACACATTGAATAAAGAATCGATAAAAAAAATACGACAGTTTAACCGATACTACACTGTATGGTTAGATGTTATGCATAAAGGCTATTTAGAGACAAGTTTCTCATGGCCTGAATCGAGGGTGTTATTTGAAATATATACTAACCAAGGGATAAATGCTACTGAATTATGCGAGCATCTAAACATGGACAAAAGCTATGTAAGTAGAATTCTTGCAAAACTTGAGAAAAAAAGATTCATAACGAGAAAACTTGTTTCAGGGAGTAAAGGAATTAAGAAATTATATTTAACAAACACAGGGCATGAAGAAGCGAAAAAAATAGATTGGAATGGTGATAAACAGATTTATGAAAAACTGAAAAATATGGATGAAAAAGATTGTGATAGGTTATGTGAAGCAATGGCGCTGATTGAACATATATTGCGTAAAAATGATGAAAAATAAATTTGACTTTAGGAGGAACTGTTATGAATATCGAAATTGTTTTAGCCTATATGCATACACAAGAAATAAACGCTCTATTTTCAGACTATACAAATATGTTAATAACTAATGATAGTTCATTTCAAAATTATCTTGATATTCAGCGCTATGATGAAGAAATAAATCATTTAGAAAAAAATATGGTATGCCATCTGGAAGATTGTATTTGGCTTATTGTAACGGAGAAGCCGCAGGTTGTATTGGATTGAAGAATATAGATAAAAAGAATTGTGAAATGAAACGTCTTTTTGTAAGACCACAATTTAGAGGAAAAAATATTGGTAAACTACTTGTACAAAAAATCATAACTGACGCAAAAGAAATTGGTTATTCTTATATGTTGTTAGATACTCTCCCCTTTTTAGAAAAAGCAATTCATATATATAAACAATTTGGATTTTACACCATAGATTGTTATAATAATAGTCCTGTGAATACATCAATATATATGAAATTGGATTTATGATTTTTATCCTATCTTTAAAAATGATAAATTTAGTTGAACCAGTCAATAATCAAACAATAAACAGGTTGTGCCCGACACCTAAAGCCCGTCCTGTCCGGCAGTCAGCCGGATAGGGAACGGCAAAATTTTTTAAACTTCTTTTACTTCTTTATCTCACATGAGCAGATACCAGATATTGTAATTACCTGTCAATTTTTTTCACATCTAAAAAAATGCCAGCCACAGCTTTTACCTGCTATTGGCTGGCATTTTTATATTACTTTATCTCCATTTAAACTGTCTGACGTTTTGCGATATAAACCGGAAACGTATCTGTTCCTTTTATTTCTTTTCCGGCTGATATCGTAACGATCTTATCTGTAATCAGATATTCAATATCCGCGCCGGATTCGACTACGGTTTCCTGCATCAGAATGCAATTCTTAACCTTTGCGCCCTTTGCAATCTTCACGCCACGGAAAATAATGCTGTTTTCCACTTCGCCTTCGATAACGCAGCCATCCGCAACCATAACATTATTCACCTTAGAGCCTTCAATATATCTCGTCGGCGTATCGTCCCGGATCTTGGTGTATACAGGAAATTTGGAAAAGAGCGCGTCCAGATTGTGATCATCCAAAAGACGCATATTTTCATCAAAGTAACTCTTCAAATCACTGATATGCGCTACATAGTCGTCATATTTATACCCCTGAACATTGAGCTTGTTCAGCTGGGAAAGAATTACGTCCCGGATCAAAAATTCCTGTCCATGGATAGACGCTTCATCTACCAGATTAATCAACAGTTCCCTGTCAATCATCACAATATTCATACAGAGTTTCTGAATCCCCTTTTCTCTTGGGTTGACATAGAGCTTGGTAATCCTGCTGCCATCTAATCCAAAGGTATAGTAATATCCTTTGTCATTGCTCAGATTCTTGAAAACACTGTCTGGAAGCTCCTGCTCATTATAAGCCATAGAGATATCGGCTCCGCTCTCTATATGCGCTTCAAGCATCGCTTTAAAGTCAAAATTAATTACAACATTGGAATTGGCCAGTATTACGTATTTTTCCTTCTGGCTCCGCAAAAAACCAAGAATACTCGCCAGTCCGCCTACCCAGCTGGTATAAGGTTTGGCGGATTTTTCTGCAAATGGAGGGAAAATGTGCAGTCCGCCGTTTTTCCTCACCAGATCCCACTCACGTCCGGACTCTAAATGATCCATCAGAGAATGATAATTATTGTTGGCCAGAATCGAAACGTTGTCAATACCGCAGTTGGTCATACTGGATAAAAGGAAATCAATCAGACGGTAGCGGCTTGCAAAAGGAATCGAAGCCATCATACGCACATTCACAAGCTCGGGAACCAGTGCGTCATAGGAATTTGGAAAAATAACGCCGAGCATTTTTTTATTGGAATTTAACATATTTCTTCACCGCCTTCTACATTTTTATCCACCATTGCATTTGGACCAATCTTAGCGCCATCTCCGACCACGACGCCAGTCGCTACCGTTGCAACTCCGTTCTCACCTTCGAATGGCATTGCGCCTACTACAGCATGTTCCCCAATCGTAACATTTTCAGCCACAATACAGTGCTTTACAACAGCTCCCGCCTTAATCACCGTACCGCCCATGATAACAGCATCTTCCACAACAGCGCCTTTTTCCACCTTTACACCTGCAAACAAAATTGAATGCCTTACTTCGCCCTTAATCCGGCAGCCGTCTGTAACCATGGAGTTCTCCACAACAGCTCCCGCACTAATCTTATGGGCTGTCATACCGCTGTTGCGGCTGTAAATCTTCCAATGACCGTCAAACAGATTGATACCGCTGTGCTCCGGATCTAAAACTTCCATATTTGCTTCCCACAGAGACGGGATGGTTCCTACATCTTTCCAGTATCCATTAAAATGATATGCATACATCTTACGCCCGTCTCTTAAGAGATTCGGGATAATGTTGTTCCCGAAATCGTTCTCGGAATTGGGATCTGCCTCATCCTCTTCCAGATATTTCCGCAGAATATCCCAGTTAAAAATATAGATACCCATGGAAGCCAGATTGGATTTGGGATTTTTGGGTTTCTCCTGAAACTCTGTTATCTTGTCATCCTCATCCGCTACCATCAGTCCAAAACGGGAAGCCTCATCCCACGGCACTTCCATAACCGCCACACTGAATTCCGCGTTCTTCTCCTTGTGGAATTTCAAAAAATCACTGTAATCCTGCTTACAGATCTGATCGCCTGAAAGGATAATCACATACTTGGGATCATAGCGATCGATAAAAGATATATTCTGGTAGATCGCATTGGCTGTTCCTTTATACCAGTCGGAACCACTGGCTTTCTGATAGGGCGGAAGTACATGTACGCCGCCATACAGACGATCCAAATCCCAGGGCTGGCCATTGCCTATGTACTCATTCAGCACCAGCGGCTGATATTGTGTCAGAATACCCACCGTATCAATACCTGAATTTACGCAGTTCGACAACGGGAAATCAATAATTCTGTATTTGCCGCCAAATGGAACTGCCGGTTTTGCAAGCTTCTGTGTCAGTGCATACAGACGGGAGCCCTGTCCGCCGGCAAGAAGCATTGCAATCATTTCTTTTGCCATAAAACCTTTTTCCTCCTAACTGTTTTTTTCAGGATATCATGCCCGCTATCCTGTCAGGACATTTCCATTTCAATGCCAGAACTCATCTGAATGTCCGGAAAGGGTGTCCTTTTCCCTATCGTAGACGGAAGTTCCTAACATGTTTAAATTATACAATAAAATCAAAAAATATGATACATTTTTTGTAAAAAAAATCAAAAAATTTAAAATAAATATTCCCACCTACTGGTAAATATGCAGAAAACAGGCCAAAAGCAATGGTTTATAAGTCATAATACCTTTTAAACTCTGCCGGATTTGGAATCTGTTCCATTTCTGTAAGCTCTTTCCGCTTGCGTGCCACCCAGATATCAATCAGCCGCTGCGGGAACACGCCTCCCTTCGTCAGATACGCATGGTCTGCCTCCAGGGCGTCTAACGCTTCACCCAGGGATTTTGGAAGTCCCTTGATTTTCTTCTTTTCCTCGTCAGACAATGTATACAGATTGAAATCATATGGTCCCCAGCCGTTTGCTGCAGGATCAATCTGATGTTCGATGCCGTCCAGGCCTGCCATCAGAATTGCCGCATAGGCAAAATAAGGATTCGCCGTAGCATCCGGATTGCGCAGCTCAAACCGCTTTGTCTCCGGCGTTTTGGCATATGCCGGAATCCGGATCACCGCACTGCGGTTCGATGTCGCATAGCCAACAGTAACCGGCGCTTCAAATCCGGGCACCAGACGTTTAAAAGAATTGGTAGAAGGATTGGTAAATGCGCACAAAGATGCAATATGCTTTAACAGCCCGCCGATAAAATAATGCGCCGTCCGGCTCAGCCCGGAATATCCCTCTTCATCATAAAACAGAGGTTTGCCGTCTTTTAACAGCAGCATATGCACATGAAGGCCGTTGCCCGCCTCTTTGTATATGGGCTTTGGCATAAAGGTTGCTGTCTTTCCTTCTTTTGCCGCCATGTTTTTTATAATATATTTTATAATCATCGTGTTATCCGCCATTGCAGGCATATCCGCCAGTTCCACTTCGATTTCCATCTGGCCCGGCCCGCCCACTTCGTGATGATGATATTTCACCTGAATGCCCCAGTCTTCCATCATCATACACATACGGCTGCGCAGATCATATCCCACATCCTGAGGCGCCGCCACATGATAGCCGCCCTGATATGGCACTTCATATCCATTATTCCCCTGCACATCCAGTCTGCAGTTCCAGTCTGCCTGTCTGGTATCTGCCCGGTAGCCGCACTGTTTAGGAGATACTTCATAGCGCACATTGTCAAGCAGATAAAATTCAAATTCCGGCCCGATAGTTACTATTCACAGTCAATGTCATGAACTTAAGGGGCAAGCGTTATGATAGGCGA
>CAJUPF010000009.1 GCA_910588565.1 uncultured Lachnospiraceae bacterium | reverse complement strand
CTGCCAGCTGCGGGGAAGCAGGCTATACCGGGGATACCTGGTGCAAAGACTGCGGTGAAAAAGTTGGAAGCGGACAGGCGACAGAAGCAGCTGGGAATCATACCTGGAAGGAAGAAGTGGCAAAAGCGCCAACTTGTACGGAAAAAGGCGCCAAAACCTTTACCTGCAGCGTATGCCAGAAGACAGAGACAGAAGAAGTGGAAGCCACCGGCCACCAGAATACGGAACTGCGAGGCCAGAAAGCTGCCAGCTGCGGGGAAGCAGGCTATACCGGGGATACCTGGTGCAAAGACTGCGGCGAAAAGATAACGGCGGGCAGCATGATAAAGCAGGCTGCACATAAATACAGCACAAAGAAAATACCCGCAACAGTTTCCGCTAATGGCAGCATTACGGAGCAATGCACCGTCTGCGGGACTGTGGAGAGCAGTACAACGATTGCTTCCATCCGTTCTGTGGCAGTCAAGACGTCTGTCTATACCTATAACGGAAAAGCAAAAAAACCGTCTGTTTCCGTGACGGATTCCAACGGCGTTGCGATTCGGAGCGGCAGTTATGATATTTCTTACAAGAACAATAAAAAAGTTGGGCAGGCGTCCGTAACCGTTACAATGAAAGGAAATTATTCCGGCGTGATCCAAAAATCGTTCCAAATCGTACCCAAAGGAACCTCCATTTCAGGTAAGCCCATAGCGAAATCTAAGAGTTTTGCTGTAAAATGGAAGAAGCAGCCGGTATCTGTGACCGGATACCAGATCCAATATTCCACGAACAAAAAGTTTACGAAAAAGACGACGAAAAAGAAAGAGATCAAACAGCCGTCAAAAACAAAGCTGACGGTGAAGAAGCTAAAGCCAAAGAAAACATATTATATCAGGATCAGGACTTATAAAAAAGTAAAGGGAAAGAATTACTATTCCTCCTGGTCAAAAGCCAAAAGAGTAAAAGTAAAAAAATAACCGGAGCGACTGCCCCAAAGTTGCAGGAGAGCCACAGGCTGAGCCGTAACTTTAGGGCAGTTTTTCCGTAACTTTCCTCTTGTTTTGGACTGCAAAATTTGGTATATTGTATAGACATGCGGAATTTTATCTGCTTGCAAAGGGGAAATGCTGATATGACGAATACAAATGATTTGAGCAGCCGGATTAATGACAAATATAAAAGCATGAGCAAGGGCCAGAAGCTTCTGGCCGCATATATTATGGATAATTATGACAAAGCCGTTTTTTTGACAGCGGCAAAGCTGGGGACTGTGGTGGGAGTCAGCGAATCTACGGTGGTACGTTTTGCGACAAATCTGGGATATAAAGGTTATCCGGAATTTCAGCAGGCGCTGGAAGAGCTGGTGCGCAATAAGCTGAATTCGATTCAGCGGATGGAAGTAACCTATGGCAGAATCAGCCAGTCAAAGATTTTGGAGACCGTGCTGCAGTCAGATACAGAGAATTTAAAGGGAACCCTGGAGAATCTCAACCAGGGTGCGTTTGAATTGGCAGTGGATACGATTTTAAAGGCCAGAAATATCTATGTGATTGGGGTCAGAAGCTGCGCCTCTCTTGCGAGCTTTCTTGCATTTTATCTGAATCTGATGTTTGAACAGGTGCATTTGCTTCATACTGGCAGCTCCAGCGAATTATTTGAGCAGATGGTGCGGATTGGGAGTGAAGATGTGGTGATTGGCATCAGTTTTCCCAGATATTCCATGCTGACCTTAAAGGCAATCGAATTTGCCAGTAACCGGAATGCCAGAGTAATTACACTTACAGACAGCGTCCACTCCCCGATGAATCTCTATTCTTCCTGCAGCCTGATTGCCAGAAGCGATATGGCGTCTATTGTAGATTCTCTCGTAGCGCCGCTTAGTGTGATTAACGCTTTGGTGGTGGCATTGTGTATGAAAAAGCAGAATGAAGTTGTAGGTACATTGGAGATGCTGGAAAAAATCTGGGATGAATATCAGGTATATGAAAATGACGAAGTCGGGCCTGCGGAGAATTCCGTTACAATGCGGTATATATAACAGACTGGCAGTCTGTATAAGCCGCTGCATTGCACGGACAGATTCAGTCGGATACCAGAGAAGAACGAATTGGAGTAAATATGAAAAAAGTCATCGTAATCGGGGGAGGCCCTGCCGGGATGTTTGCAGCTCTTGCTGCGGCAGAGAAGGGGCATTCTGTTATATTAATAGAAAAAAATGAAAAACTTGGAAAAAAACTTTATATTACGGGCAAGGGCAGATGCAATCTTACCAATGCGGGGGATATGGATACATTGTTTTCCAATGTTATAACAAATCGGAAGTTCCTTTACAGCGCTTTTTATGCATATGATAATTTTCGGGTAATCGACTTTTTTGAAAACCATGGAGTAAAGACGAAAACAGAGCGGGGAAACCGTGTATTTCCGGTATCCGATCATGCGTCGGATATCATTCATGCACTGAGCCGCGCCTTAGAGCAGGCGGGAGTGAAGGTACGGCTGCATACCAGAGCAGAGGGTATTCTGACAGAGGAAGGACACTGTGCTGGCATATGCCTTTCTGGCGGAACGGTGGAAGATGCAGACGCAGTGATTCTGGCTACCGGCGGGTTTTCTTATCAGAGTACGGGCTCGACGGGAGACGGTTATCGGTTTGCGGAGGAATGCGGACATAACATAACGGAGATTGAGCCGTCACTGGTACCATTTACCACAAAAGAAGCGTATATTTTACAATTGCAGGGCTTGTCATTAAAAAATGTCCGTGTTACCATAAAACAAGGCAGGAAAACGCTGTTTGAAGAATTTGGGGAAATGCTCTTTACGCATTTTGGGGTCAGCGGGCCTTTGATACTAAGCGCCAGCAGCATAGTCGGAAAGAAATTGAAAAAGCAGGAGCTTTTTATGTCCATTGATTTAAAGCCCGCATTGTCCGCAGAACAGCTGGACAGACGGCTTTTGCGGGATTTTGAAGAGAACAGAAACAGACAGTTTAAAAATGCGGTTCAAGGCCTGCTTCCGTCCAAACTGCTTCCGGTACTTATCGAGCTTTCGGGAATTTCCCCGGAGAAAAAGGTCAATGAGCTTACAAGAGAGGAGCGGAGCCGGTTAACCGCGCTGCTGAAAGCATTCCCGGTAACACTTGTCGGGATGCGCGGTTTTCATGAAGCAATTATAACCAGAGGAGGAGTTTCTGTAAAAGAAGTAAACCCTTCTACGATGGAATCGAAACTGGTTTCCGATTTGTATTTTGCAGGGGAAGTATTGGATCTTGATGCTATGACAGGCGGATTTAATCTGCAGATTGCCTGGTCTACGGGATATCTGGCAGGAAGCAGCGTATAGCACAGGCAGCTGCAGGAAAATTGCAGCAGTTACAAAATAATAATGTGAGGAAAAGAACATGAATATTGCGATTGACGGACCGGCAGGAGCTGGAAAAAGCACAATTGCCAGAAAGCTGGCAGAAAAACTGGGATATATTTATGTAGATACCGGAGCGATGTACCGCGCGATGGCGTTGTGCGTGCTGAATCAGGGTATCGATGCTAAAAAAGAGGCACAGGTTGTTTTTGCCGCCGAAGAAGCGGATATTTCCATTCAATACCAGCAGGGAGAACAACAGGTGATTTTAAATGGAGAAAATGTCACCGGACAGATACGAAAGGAAGCGGTAAGCAGAATGGCTTCTTCCATCAGCGTGTATCCGGCTGTCCGAAAAAAGCTGGTAGCGCTACAGCAGAAACTGGCAAAAACTGCAGATGTGATTATGGATGGAAGAGATATCGGCACCTGTGTGCTGCCGGATGCCAAAGTAAAGATTTACCTGACTGCAAGTGTAGATGCCCGCGCGAAACGCCGTTTTCTGGAACTGACGGAAAAAGGCGCGGACTGTGATTTAGATGAAATTAAAAAAGATATTGAAGAGCGGGATTACCGTGATATGCACAGAGAGGCGTCGCCGCTGAAACAGGCGGAGGATGCGGTGTTGGTGGATTCTTCCGATATGAATATCGAGGAAGTAGTGGAAGCGATTTTAAATATCTGGCAGGAGAGACAATAATATGCAGGTAATTTTGGCAGAAAGCGCCGGATTTTGTTTTGGCGTAAAGCGGGCCGTCGATACGGTATATGAAAAAATCAAAACCAGTGAGTCGCCGGTTTATACCTTTGGCCCGATTATTCACAATGAGGAAGTAGTGGAAGATCTGGAAAAAAAAGGAGTCCATGCCGTTTCGGATTTGAATGAGTTAAAACAGCTTCCAAAGGGAATTATGGTCATCCGTTCCCATGGAATATCCAGAGAAGTTTACCAGAAGATAGAGCGGGAGGGATTTGAAATTGTAGATGCTACCTGTCCCTTTGTCTTAAAGATTCACCGTATTGTAGAGGAGTACAGCAAAAAACAGTATCATATTATTATTATAGGCAGTGATACTCATCCGGAAGTAGAAGGCATACGGGGCTGGTCAGCGCCAGATAGAACAACTGTTCTAAAAACAAAGGAAGAAGCGGAAAATATTACGCTGAAAGAGGGTGAAAAAGCCTGTATTGTTTCACAAACGACATTTAATTACAACAATTTTCAAGAATTAGTTGAAATTATTGAAAAAAAAGGGTATGATATAGTTGTTTTAAATACTATCTGTAATGCGACGGAGGAACGGCAGAGGGAGGCTGCCAGAATTGCGGAACAGGTGGACGCCATGATAGTTATTGGCGGCAGCCACAGCTCCAACACACAGAAGTTATTTGAAATATGCAAGAAAGAATGTGAAAATACTTACTATATACAGACACTAAAAGACTTGGATTTAAGATTGTTTCTGTCCATTGATAACGTAGGTATTACCGCAGGGGCTTCGACCCCAAAGAATATTATTGAGGAGGTTCGACAGAATGTCAGAAGTAAGCAACGAACAGTTTGAACAAATGCTTGAGGATTCAATTAAAACAATAAGAAATGGAGAGGTAGTCGAAGGCGCCGTTATCGATGTGAAACCGGAAGAGATTGTCTTAAATATTGGATACAAGGCTGACGGTATTATTACCCGCAATGAATATACCAATGAGCCCAATGCAGACTTGACGGCTCTCGTATCTGTTGGTGACACCATGGAAGCGAAAGTTATTAAAGTGAATGACGGTGAAGGACAGGTTCTGCTTTCTTACAGACGCCTTGCTGCAGAAAAAGGAAACAAAAAATTAGAAGAAGCTTTTGAAAACCATACTGTTTTAACTGCAAAAGTAGTGCAGGTATTAGGCGGCGGTTTAAGCGTAGCCGTAGACGAGACAAGGGTATTTATCCCGGCAAGCCTCGTATCGGATACATACGAGAAAGATCTGAACAAATACAAAGATCAGGAAATCGAATTTGTTATCACAGAGTTTAATCCGCGCCGCAGAAGGATTATCGGTGACAGAAAGCAGTTATTGGTAGCGAGAAAGGCAGAGTTGCAGAAAGAGCTGTTTGAACGCATTAAGATTGGCGATGTGTTAGAAGGAACAGTGAAGAATGTAACAGATTTTGGCGCATTTATTGATTTGGGAGGAGCAGACGGCCTGCTTCATATTTCAGAGATGTCCTGGGGCAGAGTGGAAAGCCCGAAGAAAGCCTTTAAGGTAGGAGAAAGCGTAAGAGTATTTATCAAGGATATCAACGGTACGAAGATTGCATTGAGCAAGAAGTTCCCGGATGAGAATCCCTGGAATGATGCAGCAAGTAAATTTGCTTCCGGAACCATAATCAAAGGAACCGTAGCCCGTATGACGGACTTTGGTGCATTTGTTGAGCTTGCGCCTGGTGTGGATGCATTGCTCCATGTATCGCAGATTGCAAAAGAGCATGTGGATAAGCCTTCTGACGTTTTAACCGTCGGACAGGAAATCGAAGCTAAAATTGTTGATTTTAATGAAGAAGACAAGAAGATCAGCCTGAGTATAAAGGCGCTTCTGAATGGAAAAGAAGAAGCTGTGGCAGAAGCTGAGGAAACTGAGGCGGCAGAGGCTGTGGAAGCAGAAGTTTCAGAAGAGACTGCAGCAGAAGAATAGAATATATTAGAATTGTTTATGGATAGAAAGTCCGCTGAGCGGGCTTTCTATTTCTATAAAGTAATAATTACTTTTTATAATTATTTGGTGCAGAAGGGCGGAATAGTATGCTTGGTAGTTACGAAACGTTCAAAAAACAGATTTTTCATTTGACTCAGATTGACTTGAGTTCTTATAAAGAAAATCAGATGCGCAGAAGGATTGATTCGCTGATTTCAAAGAACGGGTTATTGTCTTATGATGCGTATGTGGAACTGATTCGGAAAGATAAGGAGAAATTTGAGCAGTTTGTGAATTATCTGACGATTAATGTATCTGAATTTTACAGAGATCCGGATCAGTGGAAGTATCTGGATACGGTGGTGATTCCGGAGCTGATTCACAGGTTTGGGAAGAATTTGAAGATTTGGAGCGCTGCCTGTTCTACTGGAAATGAGCCGTATTCGCTTGTTATGGCGTTTTCGAGGCATTTGCCGTTGTATCAGATACGGGTGGTTGCGACGGATATTGATAAGCAGGTGCTTGAGACGGCGAAGCTTGGGCTTTATGCGGAGAAGAGCCTTTTACATGTTCCGGCGGATTTGAAGAATCGGTTTTTTAAAAAAGTGGGGAATGCTTATCAGATTTCCAGGGAGATCCAGAATTGTGTGGAGTTTCGGGAGCATAATCTGCTGAAGGATGTTTATCCGTTTGGATATCATTTGATTGTGTGCAGGAATGTGCTGATTTATTTTACGGAAGAGGCCAGGGATGAGGTGTATCGGAAGTTTCATCGGAGTCTTGTGAAGGATGGGGTGCTGTTTATTGGGACGGCGGAGCAGATGATTAATTTTAAGGAATTGAATTATCAGAGGAAAAATGTGGTGTTTTATGGGAAAGAAATGTGAGAGGGACGCAAAGATTGAAAATTAGTGTTCAGGGGGGTGGTTTAAGAGGGACGCACAGACCGGGCATCTGTCTGCCTTCTGACGCGCTTCCGCTCTAACCCCTTTCGGGATACCTTTATACCCTCTGGGGTACACGTGCCATGCGGCAATAATATGGTAAAAAGCTGCAGCGGTGCTAAGCGTGTGGTGATTGCAGGCAATCCCCACACGCTTAGTACCGGCGCTTTTTAACGGTCAGCAGGCAGACAGATGCCCGGTCTGTGCTGGCTATAAAAAATCCGTCTGGTTTTTAGGAATTTTTAACGGCCAGCAGGCACATATCTGATCTGTGCTGGTTGTAGAAAATCCGTCTGGTTTTTAGAAATTTGCCTTCTGTGAATATATATAGTTTAAGAGGGAGGCGGCATAGGTGTTCAGGGCATTTTGATCGGAGAGGAAGGCCTCGGTTAGTTCAAAATATGATGTGCCGCGTTTTTTCTTTGGATAAAAGCAGGGCGTGAATATGTTCTCTGGCTGGGGGAGGAACTGGCCGGATTTTTTGCTGTAGCAGGTGGCTGCTGTGGCTTTCTTTTTGTGGGCGGGGTCTACGAAAGCGGCTATGCTTTTGTGGATAGCCATGTCTTCTTCCGGGAGGTAGTAATAGTCTTTGTAGTTTTCGTAATAGTAGTTCAGTTCGCCATGGAGAGCCTGTATGCGCAGTGCAGCGGATGTATTCTGGCATGTCAGAGCTGCATAGCCTTTGCGGTAGTTGAAAGGGGTTGGAAAAGCCATGGGGGCTTTTAGGGTAAGCTGGATGCCATTGCTGTCTTTTGTTCCAGAAAGGACATGCGGCGGCAGTTCAAAGAAGTCCCGGTAGGCAAAGAGGGACAGGAGTTTGGTCATTCCTAGGACATCTTCGTAATTATGTAAGAGAAGCAGAGTTTCTGCATGGGGGTTTTTGGTTTTTTCATATTGATCATAGATTTGGATGAGTTCTCCTCCGGTAAATTTGTCTTCTCTGTCTATTCCGAGAAATTTTTCTACGGATTTTTGTTTTTTATCGGGTAATTGGAATAGACGGGAGAGTTTTGCCGTAAGTTTATATAGGTCGGTGATCTGCTGGCTGTCCCAGTTCCCCTGGATAGAATGGAGGGTTTCTCTGGATTGCAGAAATGGGATATCAAAACGGGTTCCATTGAATGTGATCAGGGTATGGACTGGGGCAGATTGTTTGTAAAAGGCGGCTAAAACATTTTTTTCTTCCTGGCGGGTTTCGGCCAGGAACTGGTGAATATGTATGGTGTCTTTGGTTCTGACTGCCATGCCAATGAGGTAGACAAAGGCGTAGTTTGGGGAAAATCCGGTGGTTTCAATGTCAAAAAATCCGCTGTTTTCGGAAAAATAGTGGTTTATATTGGAGTCATTTGGTATGGGTATGGTTTTATGTATCTGTTTCATGGGGGTATCCTTTCGGGTTTTGTTTTGTGATGTGACAGGTAATATTTGGTATCTGGGTGGTTTTAAAACAGCAGGCTTCTTATTTTAGTATGGTCATATATCTGCGTGGTTTCTTTCGTTTAGAAAGAACCGTGTCGGCTGCAGAATAACTTATATTATAACACAAATCAATGAGCAGTATTAAAAAAAGTACAAAAATAATCTGTAAAAACTGTCAGATTATGATATAATTCAAAGAATAGGATTTATATAAAAATCAAATAGATTAAAGAAAGTGGGGGCACGAAAAATGGCTTTGATGACATTTAAAGGCGGCGTCCATCCATACGATGGAAAGGATTTGTCGAAAGATAAACCAATCCGCGAATTATTACCCAAGGGTGAGCTGGTATATCCGCTGTCACAGCATATCGGCGCGCCGGCCAGTCCAATTGTAGCTGTTGGCGATACGGTTTTAAGAGGGCAGAAAATTGCGGAAGCAGGTGGATTTGTATCTGCACCGGTTTATGCATCCGTATCCGGAACGGTTAAGAAAATTGAGAAGCGCCGTGTAACAGTTGGTGATATGGTGAATTCTATCGTAATTGAAAGCGATGGAGAAATGAAAGAGGTGGAATACCAGGAGACAAAGGATGTCGCATCTCTTTCGGACAAGGAAATTATCGAGAAGATCAAAGAGGCAGGAATTGTAGGTATGGGCGGTGCAGGGTTTCCAACCCATGTCAAACTCTCACCCAAGGAGCCGGATAAGATTGAGTACATAATTGCCAACTGTGCGGAGTGCGAGCCGTACCTGACTTCCGATTACCGCAGGATGGTCGAACAGCCTGAGAAGCTGGTTGCCGGAATGAAAATTGTATTGCAGCTGTTTCCGAAGGCAAAGGGTGTATTTGGTATAGAAGACAATAAGCCGGATTGTATTGCAAAGCTAAAAGAACTGACGCAGAATGAATCCCGGATGGAAGTGGCAGCGCTGCAGACCAAGTATCCGCAGGGAGGCGAGCGCCAGTTAATTTATGCGGTGACAAAACGCTCGATTAACTCTAAGAAACTTCCGGCAGATGCAGGATGTATAGTAGACAATGTAGAGACACTGGTAGCGATTTACAATGCGGTTGCATTAGGACAGCCTCTGATGAACCGTATTTTTACCGTAACTGGCAATGCCATTGCAGAACCGCAGAACTTCTATATCTGTATCGGAACCAATTACAGGGAGCTTCTGGATGCGGCAGGCGGATTTCGGGGCGAATGCAAAAAGATGATTGCAGGCGGGCCTATGATGGGATTTGCCATGTTTGATCTGGATGTGCCGACGACAAAGACGACGTCTTCTCTGCTGTGCTTTACCCAGGATGAAGTGGAAGCTTATGAGACAACAGCCTGCATTAACTGCGGACGCTGTGTAGATGCCTGCCCGGAATTTTTAATCCCTTCGAGGCTGGCAGATTACTGTGAACATGGGCAGAGCGATGTATTTGAAAAATGGCATGGCTTAGAGTGCGTGGAATGTGGAAGCTGCAGTTTTGTCTGTCCGGCGAAGCGGCCTCTGGCACAGTCGGTGAAGACGATGAAAAAGCAGGTTCTGGCAGCAAAGCGTAAAAAATAATGGTTTAGTAAGAAAATGTGAAACAGGCTGGGGATAAAGCAGCCATACTTAGAATAGAGAGGTGGATTTCTGTGAGTGAGTTATTTAATGTATCATCATCACCGCATGTCCGTTCCAAAGATACCAGCAGCCGGATTATGCTCTATGTAGTGCTTGCATTGCTTCCGACTACGCTGTTTGGTATTTACAACTTTGGATACAGGGCGTTGATTTTGATTCTTGTTACCATTGCAAGCTGTCTGGCTTCGGAATGGGTATTTGAGAAAATCGTACATAAAAAGAGCACGATCAATGATTTTAGTGCGGTTGTAACCGGATTGTTACTGGCATTGAACCTTCCGGCGACACTGCCCTGGTGGGAAGCTGTTATCGGTGGTGTATTTGCCATTGTGATTGTAAAGATGATGTTTGGCGGCCTTGGCCAGAACTTTATGAACCCGGCGCTTGGCGCAAGATGTTTTCTGCTGATTGCATTTGCAGCGGATATGACGAATTTTGTAATTGACGATTATACAGGCGCTACTCCGCTTGCTGCTATGCGGAACGGCGAAGCAGTCAATACAATGGATATGCTGATTGGACGGACAGGAGGTACGATTGGTGAGACTTCTGTGATTGCGATTCTGATCGGCGCGATTATCCTGATCTTACTGGGCGTCATTGATTTAAGGATTCCGGGATCTTATATTATTACGTTTATTGTTTTCATTCTGCTGTTTGGCGGACATGGATTTGATCTGAATTATATTACGGCACAGCTTTGCGGCGGCGGACTGATGCTGGGCGCGTTCTTTATGGCGACGGATTATGTGACATCCCCGATTACGCCGAACGGTAAGATTGTATTTGGTATCTGCCTTGGCCTGCTGACCGGAATTTTCCGTATGTTCGGCGCAAATGCTGAAGGCGTATCTTTTGCAATTATCTTAAGCAACCTTCTGGTTCCGATGATTGAGAAAATTACGGTTCCAAGAGCGTTTGGAGTGGTAAAGGAGGAAAAAAAGCATGAATAAAAAGATTGTGCATGACGCATTGATTTTATTTGCATTTACTTTAGTGCTTGGTTTTGTCCTTGGCCTTGTATATGGGATTACGAAAGATCCGATCGAGGCTGCAGATCTTGCGGCGGCGCAGGCGGCATATCAGCAGGTGTTTGCGGATGCGGAGCAGTTTGCAGAATATGAGGAATTTGACAAAGAAGCCGCGGCTTCTCTGATGGAAGAAAACGGATACAGTGACGATATTAACGGCGTACAGGTTGCCAAAGACGGCAGCGGCAGCGATATCGGATATGTGATCACAGTAACAGCCAAAGACGGCAGTCAGGCAAATATCACCTTTTCCGTTGGAATCCGCAATGACGGTACAGTGAATGGATATTCCATTACCAGTATTGCCGAGACGCCAGGACTTGGCGATAAAGCGAAGACAGAAGAGTTTTCCGGCCAGTTTGCCGATAAGCAGACAGACAGTTTTACCGTTGTAAAACAGGCGCCGGCTTCTGACAGTGAGATTGAAGCGATTTCCGGTGCAACGATTACATCAAGGGCTATGACAAATGGCGTGAATGCATGTATTACATACTTCCAGAATGTATTGGAAGGAGGCGCAAATTAATGAATAAGTATACAGAACGTTTATATAATGGTATTATCAAAGAAAACCCCACATTTGTTTTGATGCTGGGAATGTGTCCGACCCTGGCGGTTACGACAGGCGCTATGAACGGACTGGGAATGGGACTTTCCACTACGGTTGTTCTTGTATTTGCAAACCTGTTGATTTCCTTGTTCCGTAAAGTAATTCCAGACGGCGTGCGTATGCCGGCATTTATCGTAATTGTAGCTTCGCTGGTTACGATGGTGGAATTTATTATGAAAGCTTATACGCCTGCTTTGGCTTTACAGCTTGGCGTATATATCCCCCTGATTGTAGTAAACTGTATTATCCTTGGACGTGCGGAAAGCTATGCATCCAAGAATCCGGTTGTTCCTTCTATTTTTGACGGAATCGGTATGGGCCTTGGATTTACATTCGGCCTTACCTGCATCGGTATTATCCGTGAAATCCTTGGCGCAGGACAGATTTTTGGTGTACAGATTCTTTCTCTGGACTGGTTTACACCGATTACGATTTTTGTAATGGCGCCGGGAGCGTTCCTTGTACTTGCATTTCTTGTTGCAATTATGAATATTGTCCGGGAAAAGATGGAAGCGAAGGGCAAACCGCTTGCCGCTCCATCTGGCTGTCTGACTGGCGATTGCGCAAGCTGTGGACAGTCTGCACTTTGTACCGGAAAAAAATCAGAATAGGAGGATAGATACGGATGAAAACTTTATTATTAATAGCGATTGGTTCTGCGATTGTCAATAACGTTGTATTAAGCCAGTTCTTAGGTATCTGTCCATTCCTGGGTGTGTCTAAGAAGACAGAAACTGCGGCCGGAATGGGAGGAGCCGTTATTTTCGTTATCGGCATTGCATCCTTTGTGACATCATTGATTTATAAATTTATACTGACGCCTACCGATACCCAGTATCTGCAGACGATTGTGTTTATCCTTGTTATTGCGGCACTGGTACAGTTTGTGGAAATGTTTTTGAAAAAATCAATTCCTTCCCTGTATCAGAGTTTGGGCGTGTATCTGCCGTTGATTACGACGAACTGTGCAGTTCTTGGTGTGGCGCTTACAAATGTAACAAAGGAATATGGAATTTTAGAAAGTGTGATAAATGGACTGGCAACAGCAGCCGGATTCTTTATTGCCATCTGCATTATGGCTGGAATCCGTGAAAAAATTGAATACAATGATATCCCAAAACCATTTCAGGGCACAGCAATCGTGCTGATTACGGCATGTCTGATGTCGATTGCGTTTATGGGATTCTCAGGAATGATTTAGGAGGAAAGAGAAGATGAGTATACAGGCAATTATCATTGCCGCGATCATCGTCGGCGGTGTAGGTATTTTTATTGGATTTTTCCTCGGAATCTCCGGAGAAAAATTTAAAGTAGAAGTAGATGAGAGAGAAGAAGCTATTACTGGCGTGCTTCCGGGCAATAACTGCGGCGGCTGCGGCTATGCAGGATGTTCCGGCCTGGCGGCTGCGATTGTAAAAGGAGAAGCTCCGGTAGGGCAGTGCCCGGTGGGCGGCGACCCGATTGCGGCTAAGATTGCGGAGATCATGGGCGTTTCCGCAGAAGCGGGCGCAAAAAAAGTAGCTTTTGTAAAATGTGCAGGAACCTGCGAGAAAGCAAATCAGGATTATAACTATACAGGAATTGAGGATTGTGCCGCTATGGCGTTTGTACCAGGCGGCGGTTCAAAAACCTGTAATTATGGCTGCCTTGGCTATGGAAGCTGTGTGAAGGCATGTCCTTTTGATGCGGTTCACATTGTGGATGGAATTGCATTGGTGGATAAAGACGCCTGTAAGGCCTGCGGCAAATGTATAGCTGCATGTCCGAAAAACCTGATTGAACTGGTTCCTTATGATGCAAAACACTTGGTACATTGTAATTCTAAGGACAAAGGAAAAGATGTGATGAAAGCCTGCTCCGTTGGATGTATTGGCTGCCATCTCTGCGAAAAGAACTGCCCCAGCGATGCAGTGCATGTGGTTGATAATGTAGCTCACATTGATCAGGAGAAATGTACGGGCTGCGGCGTCTGCGTAGAGAAGTGTCCGAAGAAGATTATTATGTAAATGTGTTAATTCAAATCATAAAAAGCGCTGAAATCTCTTCATTTTATGGAAAGAAGAGATTCGGCGCTTTTTTGCTTTCCCAGCTCGGATGAGGAGATGAGCTGGCCGGAATAAGTATAGCCAGTTTTAAATGAATAAAGAGAGGAGGAGATAGCATTGAGAAGATTTTACGAATTATTTATTGGAGACAGAAGATTTTATAAGAGGATATTACTGATCGCCGTTCCGATTATGATTCAGAATGGCATTACAAATTTTGTGAGTTTGCTGGATAACATTATGGTGGGACGTGTGGGAACCGAGCAGATGTCTGGCGTCGCAATTGTGAATCAGCTGATTTTGGTTTTTAATATCTGTATTTTTGGCTGTGTATCCGCGGCAGGAATTTTCGGAGCGCAATTTTATGGAAAAGGAGATCAGAAAGGCGTTCGGGATGCAATGCGTTTTAAAATACTGACTTGTGCTATTTTGCTTTTTTTATGGGTTTTTGTACTGTATGCGTTTCGGAACCCACTGATTCATCTGTTTTTGCATGAAGGAAGCGGAGCGGGGGATTTGGAGGCCACATATCGGTATGGATGCGAATATCTGGGTATTATTTTGATTGGACTGCTGCCAGCTTCCATTACGCAGGTCTATGCAGGTACACTGCGGGAAACAGGAGAAACACTGCTTCCAATGGAAGCGGGAGTAGCGGCAGTGCTTACCAACCTGATTCTGGACTATGTGCTTATTTTTGGGTTTGGACGTATACCGGCGCTTGGGGTTGCAGGAGCGGCAATTGCTACAGTACTTGCGCGTTTTGTGGAATGTGGAATTGTAGTGTTCTGGACACACCGAAAACCTGACAAGAATCCGTTTATTATTGGAATTTTCCAGAGTTTTTCCATTCCAAAGGAATTATCCAAAAATATTATAATAAAAGGAATGCCGCTGCTGCTGAATGAAACGTTGTGGTCGCTTGGTATGGCAATGCTGACGCAGTGTTACTCTACCAGGGGCCTTGCTGTTGTAGCAGGCTTAAATATTTCCACAACGGTATCCAATCTTTTTAATGTGGTGTTTATTGCCCTTGGTTCTGCGATTTCCATTGTGGTAGGACAGCTTTTAGGCGCAGGAAAACTGGAAGAAGCTGTGGATACGGATCGGAAGATGATATTTTTCTCTGTCGTCTGCTGTCTGGGAATCGGGACAGTTATGTTTTTGATTGCGCCGCTGTTTCCGCAGATTTATAATACAACCGATGAAGTACGCCAGTTAGCGGCAGGTTTTATCCGGATCGCTTCTGCGTTTATGTCGTTGTACGCATTTCTCCATGCAGCATATTTTACGCTGCGCTCCGGCGGCAAAACGTTTATTACGTTTTTGTTTGACAGCGTATATGTCTGGGTATTTGATATTCCGCTTGCTTTTGCGCTTACCAGATTTACGGGGATGGATATTATCTGGATCTATTTTTGCTGCCAGTCAATTGAAATTGTTAAATGTGTGATTGGGTTTGTGCTGGTAAAGAAAAAAATATGGGTGAATAATATGACAGAGGCGGGTGTGTAAAAAATAAGAATTGCCGTCTGATATCTGGAAGAAAGCAATTATCAAACACGCTCCGGGACGAAAGAGAATTGACCAGGTGCCCATAAGAACAATTGGATGTTGTATTTTGGGAATAAAAAGGTGAGAAAATGAAAAATCGGAACAAGAACAGGAAAACAAACCGGAATCAATGGGGGTTCGTCATATGTGTGCTCGCAGTGGGAGCGCTGATCTATTCTGTCGGCAGCTTAACCGGTCATGGAGCGGAGCTGTCCAAAACGGCTGCGGATATTCTTAAGAAGGGAAGCAAAGCTGTCTTTCAGACAGCTTCGGATGCTCTGTGGCAGCGATCCGGAACTAAGACAGAAGCACAGCAGGAGGATGTTTCAGCTGCAGAACAAACAGAGGAACTTCAGGAAAGCATGGAGCAGGAAGAGACATTGGCAGCAGATACAAATGCTTCTGAAACCGGGAGTTCCGCGGAAGATATAGCTGCGGTTGAAGCTGCTGCAATGGAGCAGAACTATCAGAATATACTGCATCTGTCAGCCGGAGAGATGGCGGCAGAAGGATGGCTTGAGGGAGAACTGGCAGACCGTCTGTTTTTTTCGATGGAAATTGATGAAGCGCTTCTTGCGCGTATTGATGGCAAGTCCTATACGCCGAATGAGCATATCCAGCTTAAAGAGTTATCTTATCTGAGGATGCTCTGTTATGGGATGGATGGAAATACCTATGTAGGGGAAATGATTGTGAATCAGCAGATTAAGGCAGAGATTCTCGCAATTTTTCAGGAATTGTACGAAAATCAGTATCCTGTTGAGCGAATGACGCTGGTGGATAATTATAACGCTGATGATGAAGCATCCATGCAGGACAATAATACATCTGCGTTTAACTATCGGACAATTTCCGGCAGCAATAAGCTGTCCAACCATAGTTACGGTATGGCAGTGGATCTTAACCCGAAATATAATCCCTATGTAAAAACAGCTTCGGACGGCTCTACCATCTGCCAGCCGGCAGACAGCCTGGAATATGCGGATCGATCGAAGGAATTTGCATATAAAATCGATGAAAATGATTTGGCATACCGGCTATTTACCCAGGCCGGGTTTACCTGGGGCGGCAGCTGGAACAGCGTAAAGGATTATCAGCATTTTGAAAAAGAATAATCAGTTCAGTTTTTCAAAAGGAATTTCCGTTCCAATTCCGGAAGAGCAGTGCAGCTCATTATCATCCGTGATAAAAACAGCTTCCGTGTCCGCAAGCGATTCAATCAGCTCCATGCCTGCTTCAAGCCCCAGAGCAAAGCAGGTGGTGCTGAGCCCGTCGCCGTCGGCAGAATTTTCACAGATAATGCTGACGCCTAACAGATTTGTTTCATAGGGGTATCCAGTGGAGGGATTTAAAATATGATGGTACATCTGGCCGTCAACGGTGATGTACCGTTCATAAACCCCGGAGGATACTACTGTTTTATCTGTAACATCTACAATAGCGGATGCAGCGCCGCCTTCATCAAAAGGCTTCTGGATGCCGATACGGTAATTAGAGCCATCTGTTTTTGCTCCAAGACACAGGACATTTCCTCCCAGGTTAATCAGTCCCGCTGTCACGCCGTTTTCCTCTAAATATTCCTTCATCCGGTCTGCGATATATCCTTTGGCAATTCCGCCCAAATCAATATGAGTATCGGGATTGGAGAGCTGTACTTCATTTCCGTGGATGGAAACTTTCTGATAATCAATTGTGGAAACGGCGTCTGCAATTTCATCAGCATTTGGAAGGAAACCTTCGTTTTCTGAAAAATTCCAGAGGGAAGAGAGTTTTCCGATTGTAATATCAAAACGGCCTTCACTTCGTTTGCAATATTCCAGCCCTTTTTGAATCAGTGCGATTGTCTCGTCACTCACCAGAACGGGAGAACCGCCTGCCTGGTTGATTTTGGAAATTTCACTGGAATCAATGGAGGCGCTGAACATATTCTCATATTGCTCCGCAATAGAAAAGCACTCGTCTAACAGAGGCTCCTGGCTGCTGTCATAGAGTGTCAGCGTAATGACCGTATTGAAATAAAACCCGGTTTTGGAAATGGGCTTTAGGGAGGCAGCAGGAGAGCCGCATCCGCAGAATAAGCATGTGATGCAGAACAGAAGCATCGAACAGAGAATACAGGTGCGCACAGAGGTGCGCGCTTTTTTTTGCGTCTGAAATCGTTGGTTCATACAGAGTCCTCATTTTAGTTTTCGTTTGGATCGGATTTTTTCTGCTCATCCAGCAGGCGCTGAATATAGCCGCAGAGATATTTTTTATTGTCTTCTGTTAAAAGAGAATATAATTTGGATATTTGAAGATCCAGAAGGTTACTTTCTTCTTCAAACATGGGTTCTGTTCCATTTGTAATCCAGGCCTGGTTTATATTAAAGGTTCGGCAGATATCGGAAAGTACCCGTTCAGTTAAACCAATCCTTCCGGTTTCGATATTGCCGAGATTGGAACGGGACATATTGATCCGGGCTGAAAATTCTTCCAGTGTTAAATGAAGTACTTTTTTTCTTAAATAGCGGATGCGTTCATGTGCTTCCATTCTGATGCTCCTTTTTCTGAAACAATATTTGCGGCTCGACACAAATGGTGAAAACCAAAGTGCGAGCCTTATTTTTTAGGTATCCGGGTTCTTGAAAACCTGGATACGCTTTTGAATTGGAGTATAGCATATATAAAAATGCTTGTAAAGAGAAAAAAGTAAGAAAGTCTTGACAAAAGCATAATATAATTATATTATGATTGTTACAAGATAAAGGCGAAGGGGGGAATTTCTATGGATATGGAAGTGAAAAACGAACAGGATTTTAGGAAGCTTGTCGCATTGTTAACGAAAGAGAACAAACAGTATGTTATCGCGGTAGCAAATGCTCTGCTTTATACGCAGAAGCGTGGGAAGAGTGAACTGCGGCTGTTTTCTGAATGTTCATCGTAGCCAGAACGGGCCTGCGTTTTGTTTGCGCAGGCCGGATGCAGTCGCAGAGGGAAGCCGTGGAATGGATCAATAAAAGAATGAGGAGAAGTTATGGGTAAAAAAATTATAAAAATAGCGACAGAAGTTTTAGTTCTGATTATATTACTAATCCTGCCGCATCCGGCAAAAGCGTCTGGATTATTTGAAATGCCACAGTATACATTCCACACAATTATGGATACGGATATTAATGTATCGGGAATGGGACACAAGGCGACGGTGCTTATATTTGGCAAAACTGCTTGTTCCAATACGGATGATATATTGGCTGATATTGCAAAAAGCAGCTGGGGAAATGCTTCTGATATACAGGTAGTTTTTGCATCAACAAATGGATCAAAAGAAGATGTGCAGAAAATTGTGGATAAATGTGATGCAGGCAGCTTTATTTCATGTTACAGCAGGGATGGTGAAATTTTTAACGCCATGATTGATTTGCTGAAGAAGCATCACAATGCAGTTTCAGCTTCTGGGAGTATGAGTACAGTAATGCCGATGATTGTGCTGGTTGATGAAAATAATATGGTGCAGACCTTTATAAATGACAACTTAAAATCTGCGGATGATTTAATTACGATGATAAATAAATTTGCAGATACCAGATATACGACTTCAGATCCGTATTATGGAAAGACTACAGCTCTTACGATTAGCGGGACAGAAGATTATGTTTCTGCGAATCAAGTATATGAAATGGTCAATCATTCGAGAAATGCAAATGGGATGCCGTCACTGCGCCTTGATAAAGAGCTGACGGAAACTGCCATGCAGCGTGCGGCGGAACTTGCAGTATATTACAGCCATATACGACCAGATGGAACCAAATGTTTTAAGATTTTTCCTAGCGGAAGTAAAGATTCGGCAGAGAATATTGCAATAGGGTATAGCGATGCTGACAGAGTGATGGATGGCTGGTTAAATTCATCCGGGCATTATGACAATATTATGAGGGAAAGCGCTGTAAATATTGGAGTGGGCAGCTTTATTGACCGTGATGGAACACGGTATTGGGTGCAGTGCTTTGACAACAGGGAAGATTATACTGCGACAGAGATTCGAAACCGGGATGTTACAAGGAAGATTGCCGCGAAATCGTTGGTTATTGATCTGATATTATCAAATACTACGCAGACATATTATCTCTGTAGTGAAACTGCCGGGACGATGCAAATGGTGATCAAAAATATAAATGGAAATTACAGCTACAGAAGAACAGTTATAGAGCCTTGTTCATTTGTATATACAAGCGACCAGCCAGAGGTTGCGTCAGTGGATGATTCCGGCAAAGTTACTCTGCATGGCGAAGGAATAGCCGTGATTACTGCAACGCTAAAAGGAGATATCCCGTGTTCGGTGAGCTGGACAATTGGGACTAAAAGCCATGAGATTACAGAGACAAGCACTAAGAAATGGTGCCGTTCCTGTGGAACTGTTCTTTGGGAAAAGGAAGAGGAACCAGGAAAAGATGATACTGGAAAGGACGACGCAGAAAAAGATGATACCGGTAAAGACGACACCGGAAATGATGACACTGGAAACAGCAATACGGAAAAAGATAATACCGGAAAAAATGAAACAGAGAACAAGGTGATCGAGGTCAAACCGGAAAGCGTTTTCCTGTCGAAGACAAGTCTGACATATAACGGAAAAATGCAGCAGCCTACCGTTACTGCGAGAGACAGCAGAGGGAATCAGATCGGCAGTGCAAATTATACGGTTACATACAGTAACAACGAAAATGTCGGCCAGGCAACAGTGACAGTAATATTTAAAAATGGCTATAGTGGAACTATACGCAAAACGTTTCTCATTAAACCGAAAGGAGCAACGTTTGTCAGACTTACAGCAAGGAAAAAAGGATTTATTGTCTGCTGGAAGAAACAAAAAAGCCAGATTTCAGGTTATGAGATCCAGTATTCCAGAAATAAGAAATTTAAAAGCGCAAAAATCATTAAGAATATAAAATCAAATACTACTTCAAAAGAAACTACAAAATTAAAGGCCGGAAAAAAATACTATGTGCGAATCCGTACTTATAAAACGTCAAAAATAAATGGGAAGTACAAAAAGCTTTATTCTGGATGGTCAAAGATGAAGAGTGTGGTGACAAAGAAATGAGTTTTGATGGATTTGCAAAATCAGAGTCTACGCTATACGGCGATGTATGAACCGAAGCAGATATATTTGCGGAATGATTCAGGAGATTTTGTTTTTGTCAGAATGCGAAAGGCTCAAATGAAAAAGTGAATCGAAAAACCAAAATGAGGAGAGATAATCATGGGATTAACAAGAGATAAGAAGTATGTAGATATGAAAAGAAAACAGATGGATATCTATGTATGCACTAAAAAATTTGAACAATGGTTTTCAAAGCAGCCGCGCCTGGCATTTTTTTCCGCACTGTTGATTGGATTTGTAACACACTATTGGTTTTTAGTAAATCTGTTTATGAGCCCGGATGGGATTGTCTATTCTGTTCTTTATTCTGCAGGCGATTTTGAAATATCTGTAGGACGTTGGGGAATTGATTTGATTGACAGTATAAGGGCGAATCGGTCTGTTTCATCTGTCAGTTCCATAGGGTGCCTGTTTCTTGCGGCATTCGGATGTGCTTTACTGACAGATGTATTGCAACTGAAAAAAAGAGTTTCTGTTATTTTAACGTCTGCGGCAATTATGGTATCGCCTGCACTGACGCTGACTTTATTATATGAGTATTGCTCAGATGCTTACTTATGTGGATTCTTTTTATCCGTATTATCTGTATTCTGTGTGCATCGTATGAAACATAACGCAATGGGAATTGGAATGTCTGCAGTCTGCCTGTGCGGGGCGCTTTCTATTTATCAAAACTACATAGGGGTTATGATAGGGTGCTGCTTGATAATTCTTATAAAAGAACTTTTTAATAAACAGCTTTTAATTGCAGATATTATAAGAGATGGCATAATGAGGCTGGCAGCAATAGCAGCGGGTGGAATTTTGTATTATGGAATGACAAGAGCCATATGTGCAATAAAAGGAATTGCTCCAAGTACATACAATGGTGCAGCTTCTATTAATATGCTGTCGGTTCTGTCCTCTCTTGGGACTTCTTCTATAGAATCTATTAGAAAAATAATACATTTCTTCCTACATGATACGTATGTTTTCAATATTAAATGGTATAGAGATCGTATGTGTATGATATTTTTTGCAATACTGATTTTGTGTATTGTAGCACTCGTTATGCAAAAGCAGCTGTATCGAGATAAAGTCCGTATTCTCCTTATGCTGTTGTGCCTGGGACTTTTGCCGCTTGGACTGAATGCAGTGTTTATCATTGCTCCAGATTCTGAGTTATATGCATTAAATTCCATGCAATTGATGTTGGTGTTCCCTCTACTGTTCTGCCTTGCAGAAGAATTTGAGCTAGGAACATATATCTGTATGAAATGGAGCGGACTTGCAGTCAGTGCAGCTATTTTATTTACTTATTATACTGCAGCCAATTATTCCTATTCTTATTTGGAATTATCTTATAATCAGGCGCGTGCAGAAGCGGATAAAATTGTGGATCGTATGCAGTCAACTGTGGGATATGAACGGGGAATGCCTTGTGCGATTGCGGGAATTTTGACAGATGAATATTTTCCAAGGGACAGAGCCTACAGAGGATATACTATTTGCAATATTGTAGAAGGTCCTATTTTCCATGGAAATTATGCAGGAAGCAGGGAAAGCTGGAAAAAATTCTGCCTGATTTATCAGGGAGAAGATTTGAATTTTTGTGATCCAGTGCGCTATCAAGAAATTGTGGAGTCAGAAGAATTTAAGGAAATAGGAGTATTTCCGGCAGAAAGTTCCGTAAAAATTATACAAAATGTTGTAGTTGCTAAATTAATGGAGGAAGTCCCTGTCTTGTAGGATAGGAAATGGAGAACCAAATGAAAAAAGTAATAATTATTGGAGCAGGGCCAGCCGGAATTACAGCAGGATATGAATTGCTGAAACGGTCAAAGGAATACCAGGTTACTATTTTAGAAGAATCTTCTGAGATCGGAGGAATTTCAAGGACAGTACGTTACAATGGAAATCGTATGGATATCGGAGGGCATCGCTTTTTTTCAAAAGATGAAGCAGTGATGGACTGGTGGAAGGCATTAATGCCCCTGCAGGGAGCGCCGGCATATGACGATAAAAAGCTGGATCGCAGAATAAAAATCGAAAAAAACGGGCCAGATCCTGAAATAGAAGACCGGGTTTTGTTAAGACGAAACCGGATTTCCAGAATTTATTATAAAAAGAAATTCTTTGATTATCCAGTGAAAATGAATCTAAATACCATACGAAACATGGGTGTTCTGACTACAGTAAACGCAGGATTCAGTTACCTGGCTTCGATGATACATAAAAGGGAAGAAAATTCTCTGGAAAATTTCTATATCAACCGTTTTGGAAAAAAGCTGTATGCTATGTTTTTTGAAGGATATACGGAAAAATTATGGGGGCGGCATCCAAAAGATATCTCAGCAGACTGGGGTGCGCAGAGGGTAAAGGGACTGTCTGTCAGCGCAATTCTCCATAATATTTTGCAAAAAGCATTGCCAGGAAAAACGGATAATCCGCAGAACGTGGAAACTTCTCTGATCGAAGAATTTTATTATCCGAAATATGGGCCAGGCCAGCTCTGGGAAACGGCTGCATCTGAATTTCAGAAAATGGGAGGAACGATTCGTTTTTTATGCAGGGTTGAAATGGTCACAGCTGGAGAACATGGAATCGAACGTGTAGGTTACAGACAAAATGGGGGAAACATGGTTACGGAACAGGCAGACATTTTTATCTCTTCCATGCCGCTGAAAGATCTGTTTTTGTCTATGAACCATGTTCCGAAGCAAATCAGAACCATAGCAGAGGGGCTGCCATACAGGGATTTTGTTACAGTTGGCCTGAAACTAAGAAAACTGAACCTCCGAAATGAAACGAAACTGAAAACGCTGCACGATATTGTCCCGGATTGCTGGATTTATGTTCAGGATACAGGCGTTAAACTTGGGAGAATACAGATTTTTAATAACTGGTCGCCGTATTTGGTGGAACATCCGGAAGAATTTGTATGGATTGGACTGGAATATTTCTGTACAGAAGGGGATTCCTGGTGGGAATTCTCCGAACGCGAATGGATCGATTTTGCAGTGGATGAACTGCTTCGCATGGGAGTTATTGAAAGCAGGAATGATGTGCTTGACGGACACAGAGAAAGAGTAAAAAAAGCATATCCGGCATATTTTGATACTTATGCGCAGATGGATGAATTGATACAATATCTGGATCGGTATCAGAACTTATTTTGTGTTGGAAGAAACGGCCAGCACCGCTATAATAATATGGATCATTCCATGGCAACTTCATTTGAAGCTGTAAAGAATATTCTAAATGGAAAGACAGATAAGCGGAATATCTGGAATGTAAATACAGAACAGGTATATCACGAAGAAAAGGAGTCATAAAGATGTATCCGTTTTCAAAATTATTCTGCGCAATTTTACTGCTTGCAATTATATTGACTGCTGTTATGGCATTTGCAGAGAACCATCTGGAACTTAACAAAATGAAACGGCTTTGCATGGAAGGCGGACTTGCCGCAGTTTATGCAGTAATTCATCTGAATGGCATACTACATCATGAAATTTGGAGAGACGAAGCTCAGGCATGGCTGATTGCGAGAGATACGACAATGGCAGAGCTTGTTTGCCAGCTGAAAGCAGAAGGCCATCCGATTCTCTGGTTTCTGCTTTTAAAACCATTTGCAAAACTGGGCTGTCCTGTATGGATATTGGGTGTGATCAGCCTGACTCTGATGACATTGGCTGTATGTCTGATGCTGCATTTTTCACCGTTTCCTTATTGGCTGAAAACAATACTGCTTTTTGGTACAGCATTTTTCTATTTGTCACCCGTTGTTTCCAGAGTATATTCCCTGGTGACGGTATTGATCATAGCATTAGCTGTTGTGTATCCGATGCGGATGAAAAAACCTCTGCTTTACGGTATACTGACTGCGCTTTTGCTGCAGACGCATGTGATTATAGCAGGATTTGCCCTGATGGTTTGGATTATGTACTGCTTTGGGCTGCTAAAAACAGAAAAAAGTGAGAAAACTGTGTATCACTGGCTAGGTGCATTTCTTCCGGGCATCAGTACGGTATTGCTGGTATTGGAATTGATGGGAAATGGAAGGACTTCCGCAGGAAAAATTACAGATAACATTACAGGTGATTTTGGGGGAGCAGTGGTAAAACTGCTGAAAGAATTTCCATCTTGCCTGGGTCAGGCAATCGGGCAGGAAATACCAGTGGGATTATTTTATTTGATAGCAGGCACATTGCTGCTGCTCTGTATGATTTTGTGGAAGAAATACTGGGAAGAATTGCTGATTGTTCTGGGGGCAGTGGGAGCGCAGCTGCTGATCAATGTATTTATTTATGCAACAATTATGTTTCGGGCGGTTCTTATGCTTGTGACGCTGCTGTTTTTCCTGTGGCAGTGTATGGAAAAATCGAAAGGGAAAGAAATCTCTAAGGTGGATCGGATCTATCTTACCGGGGTTATGCTGGCGGTGGCTTGCCTTAGTATTGCTTCTGTTCCGTTTGCATTCCGTAATTATGCAGAAGATTACCGTTATGCATGGTCTGGCGGAAAAGGTGTGGCAGACTATATAGAAAAACATCTTCCAGACAATAGCATTATTGTAAGCAATCTCAGTGGTGCGGATGTATCGGTAGGGGCATATCATAAAGGGCTGCGGTTTTGGGACCCTTCGTCGGATTCGTTTTACTCGTACGCAGACTGGCTGGATAAGGATTTTGACATATGCAGGGAGTATATGGATATCAAAGGAAGAATTGAAAGACGTTTTCCAATGGAGGAGAATGTGTATTTATTAATTAACAATGCATATGTTCCCGGTGATTTGAATGCAGAAGAATTGGGGCTGCTTTACGAAACCGGGTCGACGATGATTGCGGATGAAAATTTTTCACTGTATGAACTGAAATGGCGGGAATAGAGAAATGATACGGGATATATGGAAAAAGTATAAAATGATTGTGCTGTATGGAATTTTTGGGGTTTTAACAACGATTGTAAATCTGTCAGCTTATTATATGTGTACAAGGATACTGCTTTTTCCGGTTATGGCAGGAAGTCTGACAGCATGGTTTGTGGGGGTGGTTTTTGCTTATATTACGAACAGGGTTTATGTTTTTGAGAGTAAGAAAACGGGCAGAAATGAGGTGATAAAAGAAATCGTTTCTTTTGTAACCTGCCGGATATTAAGTGAGGGACTGGAACTGGCGATTTTGTTTGTTTTTGTTGCTTCGCTCCATTGTGATGATTTGGTCTGGAAGGTTGTGTCTAATATTGTGGTGATTGTCTTTAATTATGTCGCCAGTAAGATAGTTGTGTTCAGGAAAAAGTAATTTTGATTGAGAAGGAAAAAAGAAAGGGCAGAAGTCATTCTGCGTATGGGTCAGTTCCTTTTCTGAAAAAGAAAAAGATGCTTATAAAGAATGGCAAAGTGTGGAAGAATTGATATTAGATGGGATCAATTCCATTTAGAACAGAAACAATTATTTGAAAATGGAGACAAGATATGTTAGAAGAAAATGTTTTAGTACCTTTTTTGAAAAAATTTGATCAATACCCGTTCTGTGTGAAGATCAACCAGAAGGAATACCGGATTGGGAACGGGAAACCGGAATTTACAGTGAATTTTAAGAGAAAAATTCCTCTGACTGCGCTTATGACAAGTACTTCTCTGTCTTTGGGAGAGGCATATATGGATGGGGATCTGGAAATCGAAGGGGATCTGTACTATGCTTTAGACCATTTTTTGGGCCAGATGGACAGGTTCTCGAAAGATGAATCAGCCTTGAAAAGGCTGATGTTTCCTTCAACTGCAAAAAAGAACCAGCAGAAAGAAGTGCAGAGCCATTATGACATTGGCAATGAGTTTTACCGGCTTTGGCTGGATGAAACAATGAGTTATTCCTGTGGGTATTTTTTACATGGGGATGATTCGCTTTATCAGGCACAGGTAAACAAGGTTGATTATATTCTGAAAAAGCTATACCTGCAGGAAGGAATGTCACTGCTTGACATTGGCTGCGGCTGGGGATTTTTGTTGATCGAAGCTGCAAAGAAGTATGGCGTACATGGTATGGGAATTACATTGAGCCAAGAACAGTATAAAGCGTTTCAACAGCGAATCGCCGAGGAACATCTGGAAGAGCTTCTTTCAGTAGAGCTGATGGATTACCGGGATCTTCCCAAATGTAAAAAACAGTTTGACCGGATCGTAAGTGTAGGAATGGTGGAACACGTTGGCCGGGAAAATTACCAGCTTTTTATAAATTGTATAAAAGAGGTATTAAAACCAGAGGGACTGTTTCTGCTCCATTTTATCAGCGCACTGAAAGAACATTCCGGTGATCCCTGGATTAAAAAGTATATTTTTCCAGGCGGCGTAATTCCGAGTCTGCGGGAACTGCTTTCCTGTGCGGCGGAGGATGGATTTCATACGCTGGACGTGGAAAATCTGCGGCAGCATTATAACCGGACGCTGCTGTGCTGGCAAAAGAATTACAGGGAACAGATAGACAAGGTACGGAAAATGTTTGATGAAAAGTTTGTAAGGATGTGGGATTTATATCTGTCATCCTGTGCGGCGACTTTTCATAATGGAATTATAGATCTGCATCAGGTGCTGTTTACGAAAGGGATCAATAATCAACTGCCTTTAATGAGATGGTATTGACAGTAATAGAAATCATCTATAAATCCAAAGGCTATAGGGTGTTATCTGCATCGGAACTGCCAATAACCTGCGATCATATTATAAAATTTCAGGGATAGGAGTGAATCATAGGAATCATTTCTATCCCTGTGTTTATAGTTATCTCTTTCCGGATAGACCCTTTATGATCTTTTCTTTAGCGGAAACTGAATACATTCCAAAATCCGAAAGCGAAAAAGTAAGAGTTGCATATCGTTTGCCCTGGTGATACATTATAGATATAAAAAATGATAATGGAACGGTGGAATATGATCAAAACATTTAATATAACCGCAGACTGCAAGCCCAATCTGCACTATATGGTCGATCTTCATTCACGTCTGGCCAAGATAAAAGAATATGTGGACAGAGGTGAGTATGTTACAATAAACCGGGCACGGCAATATGGAAAGACGACAACGCTTCGTGCTTTAAGTAAATACCTGGAGCATGCATATTATGTGATCAGCATGGATTTTCAGGTTCAGATGAGTGATGCGAAATTTCGCAATGAACATACATTTGCTCTACATTTCAATCCGTTATTTTGGCAGGGGTATATGACATAAAAAACCTGAAGCAGAGGTTTCGGCCAGAGGAAAGCCATAAGCTGAACAGTCCATGGAATATTGCAATGGACTTTAAGCTGGACATGAGTTTTTCTGCGGAGGAGATCGCCGTAATGCTAAAAGACTATGAAAAGGATCATGCCGTTGGAATGGACATTATAATGATGTCTGAGCTGATTTATGAATATACATCCGGCTATCCGTTCCTTGTCTCAAAACTCTGTAAACTGATTGATGAAGAAGTTGCAGGCAGTGAAAAATTTCCGGAAGAGAATATGGCATGGACATATGCTGGTTTTCTGGAAGCTGACAGAATTTTGCTTGGAGAAAAGAATACTTTGTTCGAGTCTATGGTGAATAAACTTTATGATTTTCCGGAATTAAAAGAAATTGTATACAAAGTTTTGTTTTTGGAAAGGGAAATTCTCTATAATGCGCTGGATCAGACGATATTAAACGCAGGGTGTTTGGTGATAAAGTGTTGATTGAAGCAGTTGTATAATCCATTTGCGGATATGCTTCAAAAGTATATGGATGCGTATTAGAGTGTGTTTGAACATTACATTCTTTTGATAGCCAGGGACAAAAGAGAAATGGGGTATTTTTATGAAATATATCAGAAGGCTTTTATATGCGCTGCTGATGGGGAGTATGATAAATTATATTCCCATCTTTACGCTGCTTTACTTCCTGCGAAGTACGCAGATATCATTTCATGCTCTGATTTACTGGCTTCCATTGCTTGCGGCGTTTGTCTTTATCAATCTTTGCCCTCTGCCGAATATAGTGCCCATCCGGCGGATTCAGCTGCTGGCGGAAGGCTGTGAGCTGCTGCGGCTGTTTCTTATTACGTTTGTACTGTCTTTGATTTTTCAGGTGATTTGGTTCAGATTCTTGTTTACTTTGGCAGCAGGGTGGAGCATAGCGGCAATGATTCTGGCGGACGTGGTTCTGGTGATTCTCTCCCTGTGCATCCTTTTCTGGAACGGTATGATCCGGGTGTATCTTACCTCTGTACAGCTGGGGATGAAACATCGGGTGCTTGGGGCTCTCTGTGGCTGGATACCTCTGGTCAATGTCTGGTATCTGGTAAAAATTATCCATATCTGCAGCAATGAAGTGGAGTTTGAAACAGAGAAGTGGGAACTGGACGAAGTTCGGGCAAAAAGCGAGATCTGCAAGACGAAGTATCCTCTTTTGCTGGTTCATGGCGTATTTTTCCGGGATTTTCGTTATTTTAATTATTGGGGGCGGATTCCCAAAGCGCTGATCCGCAACGGAGCTACTGTATATTATGGACAGCAGCAGTCTGCTGCGTCAGTGGAAGACAGCGGCAGGGAACTGGCTGCCCGTATCCGGCAGATTGTGGAGGAAAGCGGCTGTGAAAAAGTGAACATTATCGCTCATTCCAAAGGGGGATTGGACAGCCGGGCCGCTGTTGCCCATTGCGGTATGGCGCCTTACGTGGCGACGCTGACGACGATCAATACGCCTCACCGGGGCTGTATTTTTGCAGAGTATTTGCTTGGAAAAGTCCCGGAGACTGTGCGAAAGAAGATAGCGGCGGCTTACAATGCCACGCTGAAAAAGGTTGGCGATCCCAACCCGGATTTTCTGGCGGCAGTGACAGATCTGACAGAACGCGCATGTCTGGATCGGAATCAAGTGACGCCGGACATCCCCGGCGTCAGGTACGAAAGCGTGATATCTTACTGTAAAAAAGCCCGTCATGGCAGGTTTCCGCTAAATATGACCTGGCGGTTTGTCCGGCATTTTGACGGTTTAAACGATGGGCTGGTATCTGTGGAATCTGCTAAATGGGGAGAACGGATGATTTTGTTGGAGCCGATGGGGAAGCGTGGAATCTCTCATAGTGACGTCGTGGATCTGAACCGGGAGAATATTCAGGGATTTGACGTTCGGGAATTTTATGTGAAGCTGACGGCGGACTTGAAACGCCGGGGCTATTGAGGCAGAAAGAGCGTGCTGTTTGTATTGAAATAGTAACAGAAATATGTTACAATTTTTTTACACAATTTATAAGATAAAGGGAAATAATATGAATACAGGAAATAAAAAACTGCAACTTTCATTTAACTCACCGGTTATTTTAGGATTTACAATTGCCTGTTTTGTGGTATTGATTCTGGACAAGGTAACGGGAACGGTTTCTACAAACATGCTGTTTAGCGTATACAGATCTTCTTTGCTAAGCCCTCTTACCTATGTCAGATTTTTTGGCCATGTGCTGGGCCATGCCGGCTGGGAGCATTTTATTGGAAATATTATGCTGATACTGGTGGTAGGCCCGCTGCTGGAAGAAAAGTATGGATCGGCAAATATTCTGTTTGTCATTCTGATCACGGCATTGGTGACGGGAATTATCAATTTTGCATTTTTTCCGCATATACAGCTTCTGGGCGCAAGCGGGGTTGTTTTTGCACTTATTCTGTTATCTTCTTTTACAAGTTTTAAAGAAGGAAAAATACCGCTTACATTTCTTTTGGTAGCGGCGATTTATATCGGGGAGCAGGTATATGACGGGATTTTTATAAAGGATAATGTGTCTAATCTTACGCACATTGCAGGAGGCGTTGTCGGCTCAGGGCTGGGCTTTGTTATGAACAAAAATAAGATGCGCAGATATAGAATCTGACAGGGCGGATGGAATCGGCTAGTTATTTCAACTAACAATATATTTTTAAGGAGGGTATTACGATGCCAATTAATTTATCAAAAGGACAGAAGGTAGATCTGACAAAGGGAAATCCGGGACTAAAAGATATTCTCGTCGGACTTGGATGGGATGTGAACGCGTTTGATTCGGGTTCTGATTTCGATCTGGACGCCGCGGCATTTATGCTTGGCGCAGATGGTCAGTGTCCTTCGGATCAGGAATTTGTATTCTATGGCAATTTGACGCATACAAGCGGCGCTGTAAACCATATGGGAGATAATCTGACAGGCGCCGGAGATGGCGATGACGAACAGATTCGGATTGATCTTTCCAAAGTTCCGGCAAATATTGAAAAGATCGCTTTTACCGTTACAATCTATGAGGCGGAAGCAAGGCGCCAGAACTTTGGCCAGGTATCCAATGCATACATTCATCTTATGGATGAATCAAATGGTACGGAATTGATTCGCTACGATCTTGGAGAGGACTTTTCCATTGAGACAGCAGTTGTGGTAGGCGAGCTGTATAGAAATAATGGAGAATGGAAGTTTAATGCGATTGGCAGTGGATTTCAGGGCGGATTAGCAGCGCTTTGCGCTCATTTTGGAATACAGACGGCATAGGAAGGGAGCGTACAATGGCGATTAATTTACAAAAAGGACAAAAAGTAAGTCTTGAGAAAAAATCTTCTGCAGGTTTGGGAGAGATCCTTGTGAATCTGAACTGGAATGCGAGACCAGTTAAAAAGGGCCTCTTTTCAGCTTTTACTGGCGGCGGCCAGGGGATTGATTTGGATTTGGGATGTCTCTTTGAATTAAAAGACGGAAGTAAGGGTACGGTTCAGGCATTGGGAAATGCATTTGGCTCTTTGAATCAGCCGCCATATATTGCCCTGGATGGGGACGACAGGACAGGAGCGGCCGTAGCCGGTGAAAATCTTCGCATCAATGGAAATAGGATTGCAGATATCAAACGTATTCTTGTATATACATTTATTTATGAAGGAATTGCCAACTGGCAGCAGGCGGACGCCATCGTTACAATTAAATATCCTGGGGCAGAAGATATTATTGTGAAAATGGACAGCTATAATTCTTCTGACAAAATGTGCGGATTGGCGCTTTTTGAAAACCTAAACGATCAGACGTTTAGTGTGGAAAAAATTGTACAGTTCTATCCGGGCCATCAGTATTTGGATCAGGCATTCCAGTGGGGACTTAGATGGCAGGCCGGAAGAAAATAGAAAGGCTAAAAATGAGAGAAAAGAAAATGGTAAAAGTAACCGAACCAATGATAAGACTCCCCCATGTCCATTCCATAGGAGTTATCGGAGATCCGGGATGCGAGGGTTTGGGCGCATACAATATGAAAGTATATGCCGGCGCCTTAGAAGAGAGCGGCAAAGATGATATTACGTTAATCGCAGGTGATTTGGTGCCGGAAGGGACTGCGCAGTACTATCAAGTGATGCAGGAGATGACGGATATTCTGGCTGGAAATGACGTGTATTGTCTCAGGGGGAACCATGATACGGGAGCTTATACAGAATACTTTGGCTTGAAGAATTATGCATTGCTGGCGGACGGTTTTGCAGTTGTTGTGCTGGACAATGCCCGCCGGACGTTTGAGGAAGAGGGACTTTCCCTTTTATCACAGGTTTTGGCGATGGAAGAGGTATCACAGGTGATTGTGGCCTTTCATATTCCAGTGCCCAACCATTTTATCTTAAACTGCGTATCGGAAGAAGAATTTTCCCGCTTGAAAAACGCATATGCTCCCTGGAAGGAGAAAGTAAGCTATCTGCTCTGCGGCCATGTCCATTCCCGGTTTGAGGATCAGGTAGACGGGATTCCGCTGATCTGTACCGGAGGCGGCGGGGCGATGATTGAGGATGTGTCAGAACATATCCGTGCCTGGGATGTGGAGCATCATATTGTCCACTTTTTCCAGAAGGACGGTACGTTGCAGTATCAGATTTCCAATCTTTCGGAGGATTGCTATGGACGTGAGAGCGAAGATGCGGTACTAAAATCGAAGCTGCAGGAGACTGTACAGGGAGAGCTGATGGCGCATTTTAAGTATCTGATGTTTGCGGATCGGGCCAGAAGAAGAGGTTTAAGCGGGATTGCCAGTCTGTTTGAAGCGCTGGCGGCTTCGGAGTATTACCATGCCCGGAATTTTTATGCCATTCTGGATCGCCCGGCTCCTTTTCTGGAATCGGTGGAAACCTTTGTGCCAGGGGAGAAATTTGAATACGAACATTTTTACCATATGCTTGCGGCATATGCGAAGACACAGGAAAGTCCTCTTGCCAGACAGGCTTACAGAGGAGCTTTGGCAGCGGAGAAGGTGCATGCGGCACTTTTGGAGGAAGCGTCTGATGTGGAACATTTTTCTGAGAGAAGCATCTATGTATGTCCGATATGCGGATATGTGATGACGGGAGAGGATATCCCGGAACGCTGCCCGGTATGCGGCGGACCGGGGCGTCAGTATGAGGTATATCAGGCGAAATAGTCCTATCATAAATAAAAAATAGTTTAGGAAAACGGTGCAGCTTTGGCTATGCCGTTTTCTTTTTTGTGGAAAATTATTCCAGAAATTGTTTTGGATATTGCCTGTAAAAACCAGTAAAAATCCATGGGAAGGATATAGAGGAGTTATATTATGTCCTTTGTGGATAGGAAATGAATACAATAAAAATTTTTATAAAAAAGAAACTTTTTTCATTTCTGAATCGTATTTACTATAGAAACGAAAAGTTAGAAATTTGAGGGAAAAGATTTTAACAGTTCAGATACTCTCACTGTTACAGGCATCTGGCCCATGTAAAGTCGCCTGAGGCGAAGGGCCAGATGCTTCCTGGCCACATATTTTGGTACGGTCAGCGCAGTAAATGCGCAGCTCTGTCTAAACTGTTACAAAGATTTCCATGAAAGGAGGCAGCTATGAGCGGAATTGATGTAAATTCTATGACCAGGACTTACACAAACTTTATGAAATGCTACGGCCCCAAAAAAACTTCGGCTTTGTCTCCGTCTTTCCGGGATCATCTTGCGGAAAAGATTGAGTCAGCTCCTGTTTCAACAGAACATATGACAATGGAAGAATATAAGGAATATATCTACGACAAAATTGCCCGGATTCCACTTCATCCATCCCAGTCTGGCTGGCACTGGCATATTGAAATTACGGACAGTGGTTTTGAAGCTATGAAACAGGACCCGGAATATGAAGCGCATGTATTGGAATCGATCCGTACTAATTTTTCCTTCCGTGATCCATACCAGAGCCAGAATTATTCTATTCTGCATTTTGGCGCTTCCGAAGAGGAATCTTATGGCGAAAGCTTTGGGGGCGGCAGTATGTTTGATACTGATGATAAAGACGATTACTGGGAACGCCGGGCAAAGCGCCGGAAAAAGCTGCAGGAATATTATGACGAATTACTGGAAAACAAAGCGGCTGCAAAACGTGTGGCAAAGGAGAAATACGATGCGGAAGCCGCAGCAATCCGATCGGGCAGCAGTCCTCTGCTGCATCCAAAATCTTTGGGTTTGTATGAGGCCTATATGATAGCGCCTTCTATTTTAGATATTTTATCCAGTAACGAATAAAAATGCACGCTTAACCAACGCGCAAAAGCAGGCACAAAGAGATTACAAGAACACATGAATAAGAAAGAAAAGGAGAATGCAGCTTGAAAACACTTTTTGGGTATCCATCGATACCATCTTATCAAACAGGGGCGGTATCTTCCGCGAAAACGGCAAAATCCTCTGGCAGAACCGGGGCGGCGGCTTTTCAAAAACCGGAAGTATCCTCTGACAAGGAAGCGGCAGCGCCTTCTGTGCATCCTGCGCTGTCCCATGCCAAAACAACAGCAGGCACAGGATATACCAGAGATTTTCTGGCGGATCGTATCAACAAACCGGCAGCGCCTGCTGTAAAAGCGCCAAAAGACACTTATATGATCTATTTACAAACAGATGATATGCTCTATTCCGGCGGAAATGGTTCTGGTTTATCCTATTATATCAAATATGCGCCGGATTCTACAGAGGAAGATCCAACTGTGATTGCCAAAGGCGTAGATGAAAACGGAGCGGAATTTGAGCAGACCATACATATCAACGATATCAATCCCGAATATGCGACCCTGGTGGAAATGCACGCTTTGGAAGCCCATCTGGGCGTGGATAAAAATGGAGGCCTGACGTCGCTTCCCTATGGCCCTTCTATGGGTTCTATGGGGCTGCATGACAGAGAGAATTTTATTAATATGTTTGAAAACACGATTCATGACATGACAATATTAAAACAGCGGCAGGCCGTAGCATACTACGAATACAGTATGCAGGCTTACCTGGATTTTATGTACCGGAAATAGATATCCTGAATTTTTGTCTTTGCAGAATCCGAAATCTGTAGTAAACTGATATACGGACACAGTGATATCCTGACAGATGCTCCTGGCTGCTTTTCCATTGGACAATATTGGTTTCCATCAGCGATGCGGACTGCTGCCAATGAAAGAATACAGCGCAGAGTTTTGCAGGATACAGACTTGCCCGTATGATAAAAACAGATAAGGAGAATGCTGATTATGATAAATCCGACGATTATGTTTCAAGTAAAATCCATGTGGGATAAGTTTACCGCAAACCATCCCAAGCTTCCGGCCTTTTTCCGGGCAGCGGCACAGTTGTCCATGGACGAAGGCACTGTTATTGAGGTAAAAATCACCAAATCCAATGGCCAAAGCCTTGCCGCCAATGTGAAGCTGACAGCGGAAGATATGGAGCTGTTTGATAAGATAAAAGAAATGTATCCGATTTAAAGAGCTTCTTTGGCAAAGGGGGAGCGAAAAATGAAAGGCAGTTGAGCTTAAATATAATAAATCGGCCGAAGGCGCAATTGTACAGCTCAGGAAACGGCAGTATATGAAATCATTGGAGGCATACAGTGGAAATATACTGTTGACTGGAGTTAATTACCATAAGGGTGACAGTGGATAAAGCCATACGTGCATAGTTGAAGAATGCTGGCATTGCCAGTGAGGAACCTGTTATTTGATTGAAATTGCATATTTTTTGTTCCGACAGCATAAAATCATTGCGTCTTTTGCCAATGTTGCTGTCGGTTTTTTTGTATAACGTTGCTAATCACGGACTCTCCCTGACGGACGCTTTGCCGTTTCCCCTGTAATCTGATTACACGATCGAGGTTTCATAAACTGTTTGACGAATGGTAAGTTTTCTTATATAATAAAAACGATTATGGGGATAGATGGAAAAACAGGAAAACAGATGAGGGAGGCTGGCATGATTAAGAGCATGACTGGATTTGGCCGTTGTGAAGTGATGGAGCATGACCGGAAGTTTACAGTGGAGCTAAAATCCGTAAATCACCGGTATCTGGATGCAGGTATCAAGATGCCAAAGAAGCTGAGTTTTTTTGAGGGCTCTATCCGTACCGTATTGAAGGAATATGTGCAGCGGGGTAAGGTAGACGTGTTTGTCTCATATGAAGATTATACGGAAGAAAATTTTGCGTTAAATTACAACGAAGACATGGCGGCGGCATATTTGAATTATCTGAACCAGATGGCAAGGACGTTTGGATTAGAGAACGATGTGCGTGTCAGTACGCTTTTAAGATGCCCGGAAGTATTTACCATGGAAGAGCAGAGTGTGGACGAAAAGGAACTCTGGACGCTTTTGGAGAAAGCGCTCCGGGGAGCCTGTGAGAAGTTTGTTGCAAGCAGGATTACAGAGGGAGAACGTCTGGCAGCGGATCTGATGGACAAACTGAATACCATGTCAGGCTATGTGAGTGAAATTGAAAAACGTTCTCCGGCGATTCTGGCAGAATATAAGAAACGTCTGCAGGAGAAAGTCAGAGAATTGTTTGACGATAAACAGATGGATGAAAGCAGAATAGCCATGGAGGTTACGATTTTTGCGGATAAGATTTGTGTGGATGAAGAGCTTGTGCGTCTGCGCAGCCATGTGGAATCGACAAAAGCAGCTTTACAGGAAGGCGGCAGCATCGGCAGAAAACTGGATTTTATCGCGCAGGAGATGAACCGGGAAGCGAATACGATTTTATCTAAGACAACCGATCTGACTATATCAGATATCGGAATTAATTTAAAGACAGACATCGAAAAAGTCAGAGAGCAGATTCAGAACATAGAGTAGGGGATGGCTATGGCAGGACTTATGAACATTGGATTCGGCAATCTGGTACATACGGACAAGATTCTTGTCATTGTGACACCGGATTCCGCACCCGCAAAGCGGCTGGTACAGCAGGCCAAACAGGAAGAACGGGTAGTAGATGCCACCCAGGGAAGAAAGACCAGAAGTATCCTTGTTATGGATCAGAATACCGTGGTATTATCTGCTCTTGGGCCGGATACACTGGCAGGCCGTTTTCAGGCAGGAAGCAAAGAGGAAGAATAGATGAGCGAAAAAGCAAGAGGTATCTTAATTGTTTTTTCCGGGTTTTCCGGATCGGGCAAGGGAACCATCGTTAGAGAATTAATAAGCCGTTACAGGTCATATTATTCTCTGTCGGTTTCCGCTACTACAAGACTGCCGCGGGCGACGGAAAAAGATGGAAGAGAATATTTTTTCAAAACAAGAGAAGAATTTGAAAAAATGATTGAAAAAAAAGAGCTGATCGAGTATGCTTTGTACGTTGATAATTATTACGGCACGCCAAAAGCATATGTAGAAGAGCAGTTAGACGCCGGCAAGGATGTGATCCTTGAAATTGAAATGCAGGGAGCGGGAAAGGTCAAAGAGATGTTTCCCGATGCGCTTCTGATGTTTGTGGCGCCGCCGGATGCGCAGACATTAAAAGAACGTCTGTTAGGCCGGGGTACAGAAGAGCTTCAGGTTGTGGAAGCGAGGCTGTCAAGAGCCTATGAAGAAGCGTTTCTGGTAGAGGCTTATGATTATCTGTTGATTAACGATACGGTAGACCGATGTGTGGAAGAGTTCCATTCCATTGTCCGGAACGAGCACAGAAAGGTATTACGCAATCAGGAATTTATAACCAGAATAAAAGAGGAGTTAAAGGACTTCTCGAAAGGAGAATAAAGTATGATACATCCGTCTTATGTAGAATTGATGAAAGTTGTGAACAACGATGTTTCAATTGGAGAGGAACCAGTGGTAAACAGCCGTTATTCCATTGTAATTGCAGCAGCAAAGAGGGCCCGCCAGATTATCGGCGGAGCAGAGCCTATGGTACCTAATTCCAAAGGAAAGAAGCCGCTTTCTGTTGCAGTAGAGGAATTATATATTGGCGATGTGAAGATTCTCAGTGAAGAAACTGAAGAGGCGGAAGAAGAATAGTATGGAAAGGATGTGCAAAACGCGGATTTTCAAGTTTTGACATCCTTTTTACCATATTACTGCCGAATGGCAAAAAGGTATACCCGGAGGGTGTTACCATATTATTGCCGAATGGCAAAAAGGGATACCCGGAGGGTGTTACCATATTATTGCCGAATGGCAAAAAGGGATACCCGGAGGGGATGGAGGAATAGATGAAGTTATTTTTTGTTTCATTGGGATGTGATAAGAATCTGGTGGATTCGGAAATGATGCTGGGTATGCTTTCCGAACATGGGATAGATGTATGTCCGGAGGGGATTACGTTTACAGATGATGAAGCAGAGGCGGATATTATTATTGTCAATACCTGCTGTTTTATCGGAGATGCCAAAGAAGAGAGTATTCAGACTATTCTGGAAATGGCGGAATACAAGGAAACAGGCAGTTTAAAAGCATTGATTGTAACCGGTTGTCTGGCAGAGCGTTACCAGAAGGAAATCGAAGAAGAAATACCGGAAGCGGATGCCATTCTCGGCACGAATTCCTATGATGGCATTGTGGAGGCAATTCGTACCGTTTTGGCCGGAGATCGTTTCCGGAAGTTCCGGGAACTTGAAGAACCGCAGCCTATGCAGAAAAAGCGTGTTCTTACAACAGGAGGCCATTATGCCTATCTGAAGATTGCAGAGGGCTGTGATAAGCATTGTACCTATTGTATTATCCCCAAAGTCCGTGGAAGTTATCGAAGCGTCCCGATAGAAGAATTGGCGCGGCAGGCGAAAGAGCTTGCGGCGCAGGGAGTAAAAGAGCTGATTCTGGTGGCGCAGGAGACGACGCTGTATGGCTTGGATCTGTATGGGAAGAAATCGTTGGGCCGGCTTTTGGATGAGTTAAATAAAATTTCTGGGCTTTACTGGATTCGGATTTTGTACTGCTATCCGGAAGAAATCGATGAGGAACTGATAGATGCGATTTTGCGCAATCAGAAGGTATGCCATTATCTGGATATGCCGGTTCAACATGCATCAGATACGATCTTAAAACGGATGGGCAGAAAGACAAACCAGGATGATATCAGGCAGATTGTACAAAGGCTTCGGGAGCGGATTCCGGATATCTGTATCCGTACGACTTTTATCTGCGGATTTCCGGGAGAAACAGAACAGATGCACGAAGAGCTGATGGAATTTATCAATGAAATGGAATTTGACCGTCTGGGTGTATTTCCCTATTCACCGGAAGAAGGCACTCCGGCAGAAACATTTCCGGATCAGATAGAAGAGGAGACGAAGCTGGACTGGAAAGATGAAGTGATGGAGCTGCAGCAGGAGATTTCGTTTGATCTGAATGAGGATTTAAAGGGATTAGAGCTGGTCGCGTTTATTGAGGGGCAGGTGGCGGATGAATCTGCCTATATCGGGCGGACTTACCGGGATGCGCCTGAAGTAGACGGCTATATTTTTATCAATACGGACGAGACGCTTATGACAGGGGATTTGGTAAAGGTACGGGTAACCGGGGCTTTTGAATATGATTTGACAGGAGAGATGATACGATGAATTTACCCAATAAATTAACGGTATTTCGGGTAGTGCTGATTCCGTTTTTTGCAGTATTCTTATTATATCCGGGGCTGACGGCATACAGCAATTATATTGCAGCCGCGATTTTTGTAATAGCATGCCTGACGGATTTCGCGGATGGAAAAATCGCAAGAACGTACAATCTTGTGACGAATTTTGGAAAGTTTATGGACCCGCTTGCGGATAAGCTTCTGGTCTGCGCAGCGATGATTTGCCTGGTGGAAACGGGAAAGCTGGCGGCCTGGATTGTTATTGTGATTATCAGCAGGGAATTTATTATCAGTGGATTCCGGCTGATTGCTTCCGACAACGGTATTGTGATTGCGGCCAGTTATTGGGGCAAATTTAAGACGACGTTTCAGATGCTGATGATTCTTGTACTGGTGCTGGATTTTGACAATCAGATTTTTCAGATGCTTGGTATCGTTCTTACGTATATTGCCCTGGCTTTGACAATTATTTCCCTGATTGACTATATTATTAAGAATAAATCGGTATTAAAAGAACAAAAATAGTATCAAAATACAGGAATAAGGAGCCGTAAGAGACATGGAACAGAATATTTATGAACTGCTGGAGAAATATAATCTGAGTATAGCCACTGCGGAATCCTGTACAGGCGGACTGATTGCCGCGACGCTTGTCAATGTGCCTGGGATTTCAGGATACTTTGGCGAAGGATATATTACCTATTCAAACGAGGCAAAGGAGAAACTGCTTGGCGTTTCTCATGCAACGTTAGAACAGTACGGGGCGGTCAGCAGCCAGACAGCAGAAGAAATGGCAAAAGGAGCGAAACAAGCCGCAGGTACGGATATTTCTGTGATTTCCACTGGAATTGCAGGACCGGACGGCGGCACGGAGGACAAGCCGGTGGGGCTGGTCTATCTGGCCTGTGCCTATGAGGATGGTGCTCCCTCTATGCCATGCGGCAAGATTAAGGTAACTACAGAACGGCATCAGTTTAGTGGGAACAGGCAGGAAATACGGGCTGCTTCCGTACATGCGGCTTTAAAATTGGTAATAAAAGTAATCGAACAAAATTATGCACAGAGGAGTCAGAAATGAGGATCATTGCCGGAAGTAAACGGAGACTGCGTTTGAAGACGCTGGATGGAAAAGATATCAGACCTACGACAGATCGGATCAAAGAAACGTTATTTAATATCATACAGGATGAAGTGCCGGGCAGTTATTTTCTGGACTTATTTGCCGGGAGCGGGCAGATTGGATTAGAGGCGGTAAGCAGGGGGGCGAGATACGCTGTTTTTGTGGAACAGTCCAAAAAGGCTGCAGAATGTATCCGCGCCAATATCGAACATACCAAATCCGAACAGGAATGCCGGCTGCTGACGATGGATGTGTTTGCTGCTTTGCGTTCGCTGGAAGGGAGATACCAGTTCGATATTATTTTTATGGACCCGCCCTATGGAATGGAGCTGGAAAAAGAAGCGCTCCTCTGGTTAAAAAGGTCTTCCCTGCTGAAGGAAGATGCTCTGATTATTGCGGAAGCTGCGCTTGGTACGGATGTTTCCTATCTGGAAGAAGCAGGATATGAGTTGGTAAAAGAGAAAAAATATAAGACGAATGTTCATTTGTTTATTAAAAGGAGAAAATATGAAAAAGGCGATTTATCCGGGGAGTTTTGACCCCATTACTTTTGGGCATCAGGATATGATCGAACGTTCTGCAGCAATTGTGGACGAGTTAATTGTAGGTGTGTTAAACAATAGTGAAAAAAATTCGTTGTTTTCTGTGAATGAGCGTGTTAGTATGTTAAAAGAACTTACAAAAGATATTCCAAATGTAACCGTAGATTCCTTTGACGGGCTTTTGGTGGATTATATGAAAAAAAGCGGAGCGACGATTATTGTGCGCGGTCTTAGGGCGGTCACGGATTTTGAATATGAACTGCAGATTGCACAGACAAATCATGTGGAATATCCGAAAGCAGAGACGATTTTTTTAGTCACAAATCTTCAATATTCCTATCTTAGTTCTTCTGTCGTACGGGAATTCGCTGCATATGGCGGTGATATCAGCAAATTTGTCCCTCCGCAGTTTGTTGACAGGATATATCAGAAATTTAATCTAACTTCAGCCTGCCAAGGTGCGCTTGCTGCGTCGCTGGAAGCTGATGACGCAACTGTAGAGGATGTAAAATAAATAAGTAAGGAGTGTTGACAGTGAACAGCAAAATAGAACAGATTATTGCAGAGATTGAAGAGTACATAGAGGGCTGTAAAATTCAGCCGCTGTCAAACGGCACCAGAATTATTGTAAATAAAGAGACGATTGATGAGCTGATTACCGAGCTTCGCCTGAAATCGCCGGAGGAAATCAAGAAATATCAGAAGATTATCAGCAATAAAGAAGCGATTATTGCGGCGGCTAATGCACAGGCAGAGGAGATTATTGCGGCGGCACAGATTCAGAATGATGAAATGGTCAGTAAACAGGAAGTCCTGCAGGTGGCCTATAAACAGGCGCAGGAAGTGGTCAGCATTGCGGAGAAGCAGGCGGATGAAATTGTGGGAAATGCCAACAGAGAAGCAGAAGAGCTGATTCGGAACGCGCTTGTCTATACGGATGATTTGCTGAAAAGCGCAGAGGAGGTTCTGGTTAATTCTCTGGAAGCAGCCCGGACGCGATCAGAAGAACTGGTAACTTCCCTGCAGGAGCATCTGAATATTGTTCAGTCAAACCGGGCAGAACTCTTCCCTCAGCAGCCCGCATATGAGGAGGAGGCTATGGCAATGGAGACTGCAGAAGGCGGGACTGCCGGAGATTCAGGGAACGGGGAAGGTATGTAAGCTGCTGCAGATTCAGAGCAGTAAACACAGCAGATATCCCAGGACACTGCTTATTATGGCAAAGCACAGGCGGCAGGACAGATAGCGGAGCCTGGAAAAGGAGAGGCCATCCGCAATGGAGCAGGTCTGGGCAAATCCGCACAATCCGCCGAAGGAAGTAAAAAACAGAGCCAGAGGATAGATAAATTCGCGGGGAAGCGCAGAGGTTTTCAGGCAGGAGACTCCTGTGGTGACTTCTACAAGCCCTGTGCAGATCAGGTTGATCAGTGGAGCCTTTGTATTCCAGGTATGGAGCAGCGCTGCAAAAATGGAGAACAGAATGATATATCCCCCTAATTTGGTCAGCGCTTCAAATCCGTTCATAATGCCGGCATCAATGATTCGAAAATTAAAGAGAGAATCAGATGCCGAGTTTTTTGTGTCTTTTAGCCGCAGTTTTTTCAGATGAAAACGGGCATACAGCAGCGGCGGGAGATAAAGGGCGGCGTAACCAGGCAGTATCAGTTCCGGCATTTCCAGTATGGAAGTGAGCAGATAGCCGCTGACAAATACCGGGCTTAGCTGGTTAAAGCAAATCCCCAGAATTTCCCCCTCTTTTGTTGAAATGTTTCCCCTGTTTACCAGATCGGCGCTGATTTTGCTCCCCATTGGGAATCCGAACAGCATACCGCCCAAAAATGCAAAGCAGCCTTCCCGGCTTGTGGGAATGATATGCCTGGTCAGGGGATACAAATATTTTGTAACTATCTGCATATAATTGGAATACACCATCAGGTTTGACAAGATGGCAAGAGGAAGCAGGGCAGGCAGAAGCTGTTCATACCAGAGCAGAAGCCCGTTTGCCGCCGCAGCCATGGACGCCGCCGGATGTGTCAGGATAAACAATATAATCATCAGTAACAGGATTAAAATAAAATAATTTTTTTTCATACTACAATATATTATATAAAGGAGGAAGCTATGAATAGTTTAGAAAATCTGCAGCCAAAGAATGTATTCCGTTATTTCAGGGAGATCAGCCAAATCCCCCGTGGTTCCTGGCATACAAAAAAGATTAGCGATTATCTTGTAAATTTTGCCAAAGAGCATAATCTTGCGTATGAGCAGGATGAAATGAACAATGTGATTTTGATCAAAGAAGCCTCTGTGGGAATGGAAGCGGCGGAACCGGTGATTATCCAGGGCCATATGGATATGGTCTGTGAAAAAGAGGCTGGCAGAGAGATTGATTTTGAAACAGAGGGGCTTGATCTCTATGTAGATGGAGATTTTTTAAAGGCAAGAGGAACAACATTAGGCGGAGACGATGGGATTGCAGTGGCTTATGCCCTGGCAATTTTAGATGATGACAGCCTTGTGCATCCAAGGCTTGAAGTTGTGATTACCTCGGATGAAGAAGTTGGGCTGCTTGGAGCGAAAGGGATTGACCTTTCCAGGTTAAAAGGACATTTGTTGTTAAATATTGATTCTGATATGGAGGGGCATTTTTTGACCAGCTGCGCTGGAGGGCTTTCTGCCCAGATAAGAATTCCAGTGTCTTACCGGAACGAAACGGGCGTATTTGTGTCTTTGCGGCTGCATGGGCTTTTGGGCGGACATTCAGGCAGCGAAATTGACAAGGAACATGCAAATTCCAATATTACGATGGGAAGAATCTTAAAATATCTGGAAAGCCGGATGCAGATCGGCATAAGTTCTCTGGAAGGCGGATTAAAGGACAATGCGATTCCAAGAGAAACAGTTTGTACAATGTTAATTCCGGCAGGTGAGGAGGAAGCATTTAGCAGATACCTTTCTGAAATTACAGAGATTTTACAGAAAGAATATGCCGCGCAGGATCCGGGCCTTACGGTATCCGCAGAGCTGTCAGAAGAAAAAGAATATGAGATTTTAGATCCGGTTTCCCAGCAGAAAGTGCTGTTTTATCTTAGAAACGTGCCGAACGGCGTGATGCATATGAGTACAAATATGCCGGGTCTGGTGGAAACTTCTTTAAATGCCGGGGTTATGAAACTTGGAACAAAAGATTTTTACATTGTATCTTCTGTACGCAGCAGCGTTTCAAGCCGGAAGGAAGAATTGACGGAAAAACTGACCTATCTGGCAGAGTTTTTAGGCGGTACGGTTGCGGTTGAGGGCGATTATCCGGCTTGGGAATATCGTGCGGATTCTATGGTAAGGGAGAAGATTGCGGAAGTTTATACCAGAATGTTTGGGAAAGAGCCGGTGTTTGAAGCGATTCATGCAGGTCTTGAATGTGGGATGTTCGCAGATAAAATACCAGGACTGGACGCGGTTTCTTTTGGGCCGGACAATTTTGATATTCATACGCCAAACGAGCGGCTGAGTATTTCTTCGGCAGAGCGTGTATATCGGTTTCTTGTAGAATTGCTGGGGAGTATAAACTAAGTTTGGAATATGTGCGGAAGTTATCGTTCCTTTTTTTACTGTTTACTGCGCTTATCATTGCAGATGCCTGGCTGTTCTTATCTTTTTACGGATATCAGAACCAGGAAACAGAGGATGTGCTTGAAGCGGTACGGGAAGATATGAGGTATTTTCCCGTACCGGAGTCTTCTTATGATACCAAACGGTACAGCGTCAGTTTTACAGACAGCTGGATGGAAAGCCGCAAATACGGTGGTGAACGAACTCATGAAGGCTGTGATATTATAGCGGGAGTTAATGAGAGAGGGCATTATCCGGTTTTAAGTATTTCGGACGGACTTGTGGAAAAAATGGGATGGCTGAAACTGGGTGGGTACCGGATTGGGATACGGAGCGAGCATGGCGTTTATTTTTATTATGCGCATCTAAGTGATTATGCGCCGGATCTCGAAGTTGGTGATGAGGTAAAGGCCGGGGAACTTCTGGGATTTATGGGAGATACAGGGTATAGCGAAACAGAAGGTACGACAGGTTTTTTCCCGGTGCATCTGCATGTGGGGATTTATTTGAATGGAGAAAACGGGGAAGAGCAGAGTTATAATCCATACCCGTTTTTGAAGGAACTAGAGGGGAAGAAGCTGAGGTTTTCTTTTGAATAGTTTGGGAGGCAGTTTTGGATGTTAGATCAGATAAAGGCAGTGATATTTGACCTGGATGGAACGCTGGTGGATTCCATGGGGTTATGGAGAGATATTGATATTGAATTCCTGGGGGAGCGGGGAATTGAATACCAGGATGATCTGCAGGAAAAAATTGAGGGAATGAGTTTTACGGAAACGGCTGTTTTTTGTAAGGAATATTATCACCTTATGGAATCCGTGGAGGAGTTGAAGGCGATCTGGAATCGGATGGCGGAAGATAAGTATCGGTATGAAGTGCAGTTAAAACCCGGGATTATGGGGTTTTTAGACGGCTTAAAGGCCAGAGGAATTAAAATGGGGATTGCTACGAGCAATTCGACAGAGCTGATCAAGGCGGTAAACGATGCGTATCATTTTGACAAATATATGTCCTGTATTGTGACTTCCTGTTCGGTAAAAAAGGGAAAGCCTGCTCCGGATGTGTATCTGGAGGCCGCAAGGCAGCTTGAGGTTTTACCCGAGGAATGTCTTGTGTTTGAGGATATTGTAAAAGGAATTGAAGCGGGGAAAAATGCCGGTATGCGGGTCTGTGCCGTAGAAGATGCTTATTCTGCGCCTCAGAGAGAGAAGAAGAAGGAACTTTGTGATTATTACATAGAATCTTATGATGAGATTGAGGTTGGTAGATAGATGGCGCAGAATGGATTTTTACCCATTACAAAAGAAGAACTGCAGGGCATGGGAGTGAATCAGCCGGATTTTGTATATGTGATTGGGGATGCTTATGTGGATCATCCTTCGTTCGGCCATGCCGTGATTTCCAGAGTGCTGCAGGCGCATGGCTTTTCTGTGGGGATAATTGCGCAGCCGGATTGGAGAACAGAAAAGAGTATCGCTGTATTTGGTGAACCAAGGCTTGGCTTTCTGGTAACTGCCGGAAATATGGATTCCATGGTCAACCATTATACCGTATCCAAAAAAAGACGGCATACGGATGCGTTTACCCCTGGCGGTGTAATGGGGAAGCGGCCGGATTATGCTACCATTGTTTACTGTAATCTGATTCGCAGGACATATAAACGGACGCCGATTATTATTGGCGGGATTGAAGCGAGTTTGCGGCGGCTTGCGCACTATGATTACTGGTCTGATAAAATGAAGCGGTCAATTCTTCTCGATTCCGGCGCGGATTTGATTTCTTATGGGATGGGGGAGCGGAGTATTGTAGAGATTGCAGAAGCTTTGGACAGTGGAATTGCAGTCGCAGATATTACTTTTATCAATGGAACCGTTTATAAGACAAGAAAGCGGGAAGATATTTACGATGCGGTTGAATTGCCGCATTTTGAAGAGGTGAAGCGGGATAAAAAATCATATGCCAAAAGTTTTTATATCCAGTACTGCAATACGGATTCCATCAGTGGGAAGCGGCTGTTTGAAACGTATGATGAAAAACTGTTTGTAGTGCAAAATCCTGCTGCAGAGCCGTTGAGTGAGAGTGAAATGGATGATGTGTATGATTTGCCCTATATGCGGACGTATCATCCGTCCTATCAAGAAGCCGGGGGCATACCGGCGATGAAAGAGGTGCAGTTTAGCCTGGTTTCCAGCCGCGGCTGTTTTGGAGGCTGTAATTTTTGTGCGCTGACATTTCATCAGGGCAGGCGGATTCAGGCGAGAAGCCATGCGTCTATTATAAATGAAGCGAAGCAAATGATACAGATTCCGGAGTTTAAAGGGTATATTCATGACGTAGGCGGCCCGACGGCTAATTTCAGGACGCCTTCTTGCAAGAAGCAGCTGTCAAAAGGTGTGTGCAGTGGGAAACAGTGTCTGTTTCCTGCACCGTGTAAAAATCTGGAAATTGATCACAACGATTATCTGGGATTGCTGCAAAAACTTAGAGAGCTGCCAAAGGTGAAAAAGGTATTTATTCGTTCCGGTGTTCGGTATGATTATTTGATTTATGATCAAGATCAGCGTTTTTTGAAGGAATTGTGTGAGTTTCATGTCAGCGGACAGCTGAAGGTGGCACCGGAACATGTCAGCAATGCGGTTTTAGAAAAGATGGGAAAACCGGGGTTTGAGGTTTACCGGAGATTTACAGAGGCTTATCGGAAGACAAATGAAATATTGGGGAAAAAACAGTATCTGGTTCCTTATTTGATGTCTTCTCATCCGGGTTCTACTTTAAAAGAAGCGGTGGAATTGGCGGAATTTCTGCGGGATTTAGGCTATATGCCGGAGCAGGTACAGGATTTTTATCCGACGCCTTCTACGATATCTACCTGTATGTATTATACCGGATTGGACCCACGTACAATGCGGCCGGTCTATACGGCTGTCAATCCGCATGAAAAGGCGATGCAGCGGGCATTGCTTCAGTATCGTGATCCAAAGAATTATGAGTTGGTGAGGGAGGCTTTGCAGAAGGCGGGAAGGGAAGATTTGATTGGGTTTGATAAAAGGTGCCTGATTCGGCCTAGAAAGGGAGAAAGGGTAGCGGCTAAAAGGCAGAAGAAAAGGGTTATTCGAAATGTGCATCATAAGAAGAAATGAATTTTTATTGTGTTACAGGAGGGGGAGCGGCTAAGCGCCCGTCGGGAACAGGCCGGGGCGGAGGGAATTTATTTTGTCCCGATGCTCAGGATTAAGAGCTTCTAAGCAGTCTAAGGAAGGTTTTTCAATGCGGACGGAACCGCTCCTGACTACGTTATTCCATGCTGTAAGTTAAGGATTATGCATTAGCTTCAGGTTTTGGGATTGGGTGCGGATAGTGAGTCTGGTTGGAATGGATAGGGGAATATTGCAGGCAGATAGATAAGGAGATATATGCGTGAGTTTTTGATTCAGAAAAATGAAGCTGGGCAGAGATTTGATAAGTATCTAAAAAAGCTTTTATGGAATGCGCCGGATAGTTTTATTTATAAGATGCTCCGGAAGAAGAATATTGTTTTAAATGATAAAAAGGCGGGCGGTTCGGAAAAACTGCAGTTGTATGATACTGTTAAGCTGTATCTGGCGGAGGAGACGTTTTTGAAGTTTTCTGCTTCGGAAGAGGCGGCATGTCTTCCGGAGATTGATTTGGGAGAGCTGCCGTTTGGGGTTCTTTATGAAGATGAGGAGATTTTGGTGATTAATAAACCTGCCGGGATGCTTTCACAGAAGGCAAAGCAGGAGGATGTATCCGCCAATGAATATATTTTGTCTTATCTTTTGGCTGCAGGGGCGGTGACTGCAGGGGAATTGAAGACTTTTCGGCCTTCGATCTGCAACAGGCTGGACAGGAATACGTCGGGGATTCTGATTGCCGGGAAGACTCTTGCGGGACTGCAGAAGATGGCTGAGGAGCTGAAATCAAGGGATACGCAGAAATATTATCGGTGTATTGTGGAGGGGACGCTTACTGCGCCGGAGCGGATCGAAGGGTATCTGCGCAAGGATTGGGGCGCGAATAAGGTTTTTATTTCCACGCAGCGGGAATCTTCTGAGGATAAATGGATTGAAACGGAATATATGCCGATACGGGCATTTACGAATGCGACGCTTTTGGAGGTGCATTTGATTACGGGGCGGACGCATCAGATTCGGGCTCATCTTGCTTCTATTGGGCATCCTGTGGCGGGGGATGTGAAATATGGGGCGTCAAAGCGGAGCGGGATATGGCGGCCGCTGCTGCATGCGTTTCGTATCCGGCTGAGAAATGGAACAGAAATTGTGGCGCCGCTGCCGGAGGATTTTTTGAAGGCGGCAGCGGAGTTTGAGGAGGAGTAGCATATGGCAACCTGGAACAGCAGGGGGCTTCGGGGTTCGGCGTTTGAAGATTTTATTAACCGGACGAATGAGAAGTATCAGGAACAGGGGCTTGCGCTGATTCAAAAAATTCCGACTCCGATTACGCCCATAACGATAGACAAGGAAAACAGGCAGATTACGCTGGCGTATTTTGATCAGAAGAGTACGGTGGATTATATTGGGGCGGTGCAGGGGATTCCTGTCTGTTTTGACGCAAAGGAGTGCCATACGGATACGTTTCCGTTGAGCAATGTCCATGAGCATCAGAAGGTTTTTATGGAAAATTTTGAAAAGCAGGGCGGGATAGCTTTTCTTTTGATTTTTTTTACCAGACGGGATGAATTTTATTATCTGCAGCTTTCGCTGCTGCAAAAGTTCTGGCAGAGAAGAGAGGATGGGGGGCGCAAGAGCTTTCGGTATGAGGAGCTGGATCCGGCTTTCTTTTTAAAACATACTGGAGGGTTTTTGGTGCCGTATTTGGAAGGGCTGCAGAGGGATTTGGATGTCAGGGATTGACAAGGATATTTTAGTATGGTAGCATACTAAAGTGTTTGGGGAATTTCTATAATCGTTGGAACAGGGCAGCTTGTCTGGGCTGTTGCGGACAATTTGAGAAAGGCTGATGAATATGAAGAGGCAGTTATTGCATACGCCGGAGGGTGTACGGGATATTTATAATGAGGAATGTGAGAAGAAGCAGGCGCTTCAGGAGAAGCTTGAGCGGGCGATGGAATGTTATGGGTATCGGATTATCCAGACGCCGACGTTTGAGTATTTTGATATTTTTGGAAAAGAAATCGGGACGACGCCGTCGAAGGATTTGTACAAGTTTTTTGACCGGGAGGGAAATACGCTTGTGCTTAGACCGGATATTACGCCTTCGATAGCAAGGGCTGTTGCGATGTATTTTGGAGAAACGGATATGCCTTTGCGGCTTTATTATATGGGGAATACGTTTATTAATAATTCCAGTTACCAGGGAAGGCTGAAGGAGAATACGCAGCTTGGGGCGGAGCTTATTGGGGATAATTCTGTGGAAGCGGATGCGGAAATGATTTCTATGGCAGTGGAATGCCTTTTAGAAGCGGGACTGACTGAGATTCAGCTGAATGTGGGGCATTCGGATTTCTTTATGGGACTGATGGAAGCGGCGGATTTTGATGAGGATACGATGGAAGAGCTGCGGGAACTGATTGCCAATAAGAATTATTTTGGATTGGAGGAAACCGTAACAAGGAAAAAGCTGGATGGAAATCTGCGGGAATTGTTTGCGATGCTGGGCAGTTTTTATTTTTCAGAGGATGAGATGGCAAAGGCACGATCGCTTGCGGCGGATTATCCGAAGATATTGTCAGCGATTGTCCGCCTGGAAGAACTGAATAAGGTTCTTGAGATGTATGGAGTCAGCAAATATGTTTCTTATGAACTGGGAATGATAAGCAATTATCAGTATTATACCGGGATTATTTTTGCCGGATATACGTATGGAAGCGGAGAGCAGATCTTAAAAGGCGGGCGGTATGATAAGCTTCTGAGCTATTATGGGAAACATGCGGCTTCTATTGGATTTGCCATTGTGGTAGATCAGCTTATGGCGGCTTTAAGCAGGCAGAAAATTGCTATTGACATTCCAAGTCAGGGAAACATAATTGTATATAAAAAGGAACGGCTGAAGGATGCTGTTCTTTTGGCAATGGAGATGCGCAAAAAAGGCGGGCGTGTCGAATTAATTGGAATGGACTTCTGGAAAAACAGAGAAGATCGTGTGAAGCGGGAACAAGTGACAGTCTTAGAGTAGGAACAGGGATAAAAGATGAGTGAAAACAGATATTTAACGTTTGCCCTTGGAAAGGGCAGGCTTGCAAAACAGACATTGGAGCTTTTTGAAAAAATCGGCGTTACCTGTGAAGAAATGAAGGACAAGAGCACCAGGAAGCTGATTTTTGTCAATGAAGAATTGAAACTTCGGTTTTTCCTGGCTAAGGGGCCGGATGTGCCGACGTATGTGGAATATGGGGCGGCGGATATTGGCGTAGTTGGAAAGGATACGATATTAGAGGAAGGGAGAAATCTTTACGAAGTATTGGATCTGGGGTTTGGCGCCTGCCGCATGTGCGTCTGCGGGCCAGGCAGCGCAAAGGAGCTGCTGCAGCATCATGAATTGATACGGGTTGCTACAAAGTATCCAAAGATTGCAAAGGACTATTTTTATAATAAAAAGCATCAGACAGTGGAAATTATCAAGCTGAACGGCTCGATTGAACTGGCTCCTATTGTAGGGCTTTCGGAAGTGATTGTCGATATTGTGGAAACAGGCTCTACGTTACGGGAGAATGGCCTTGGTGTATTAGAAGAGGTTTGTCCGCTGTCTGCGCGGATGGTAGTCAACCAGGTGAGTATGCGGATGGAACATGAACGGATTGCAAAGCTGATTACGGAGTTAAAGTCCGTAATTGCGCAGTAGGAGGTACAGATGAGGAGATTAAAGCTGGACAGTGAGTCCAAAAAGGATATCTTAAATAATCTGCTAAAACGAAGCCCGAACAACTATGGGGAATTTGAGAGCCGGGTGAATGATATGATTACAGCGGTCAGAGAACAGGGGGATGCAGCTGTTTTTTCCTATACCAGACAGTTTGACGGAGCCGATATCCACGCGGGGAATATCAGAGTAACAGACGAGGAAATACAAGAAGCATACCGTCTGGTAGATGAAAAACTCCTTGCGGTGATCCGGAAAGCCAAAGTCAATATCCGGACTTACCATGAGAAGCAGAAACAGTACAGCTGGTTTGACAGCGAGGATTCCGGCATTATTCTGGGTCAGAAAGTGACGCCGCTGCATACGGTCGGGGTTTATGTTCCAGGTGGAAAAGCGGTGTACCCTTCTTCTGTTCTGATGAATGTGATTCCGGCAAAAGCAGCAGGAGTAAATCGCATTATTATGACGACGCCGCCTTCGGCAGACGGAACCGTCTATGCTTCTACGCTTGTGGCAGCAAAAGAAGCCGGAGTGGATGAAATTTACAAAGTCGGCGGAGCCCAGGCGGTTGCGGCTATGGCGTTTGGTACGGAGAGCATTCCTAAAGTAGATAAAATTGTAGGGCCAGGAAATATTTATGTGGCGCTTGCCAAAAAAGCGGTATTCGGCTATGTCAGCATCGATTCCATTGCTGGGCCAAGCGAGATCCTGGTACTGGCTGATGATACGGCCAATCCACGGTTTGTGGCGGCTGATTTGTTATCCCAGGCGGAGCATGACGAGATGGCTTCTGCAATTCTGATTACCACAAGCGAAACGCTTGCAGAAAAAGTGTCGGAGGAAGCGGCGCGTTTTACGGCGGAGTTATCGAGAAAAGAGATTATTCAGAAATCGCTGGATCAGTACGGTTATATTTTGGTGGCGGAGACGATGGAGGAAGCAATAGAAGCAGCCAATGATATTGCATCGGAACATCTGGAAATTGTAACGGAAAATGCGTTTGAAGTTATGACAAAAATCCGCAATGCCGGAGCAATTTTTATCGGGGAATACAGCTCGGAGCCTTTGGGGGATTATTTCGCAGGGCCGAACCATGTGCTGCCGACCAATGGAACCGCGAAGTTTTTCTCGCCGCTTGGCGTAGATGATTTTATAAAAAAATCCAGCATTATTTCTTATTCCAGAGAAGCGCTTGCGCCGGTATATCAGGATATTGTGCAGTTTGCGGAATGTGAGAAGCTGACCGCTCATGCCAATTCGATCCGGGTAAGATTTGAGGAGGATTAGAAATATGCCAAGAGAAGCGAAAGTAAACAGAAAGACAAAAGAAACGAATATTTCGTTAAAATTTGAACTGGATGGCAGAGGGATTTCCGTTATCGACACAGGAATCGGCTTTTTTGACCATATGCTGGAAGGGTTTGCCAAACATGGATTTTTTAATATGAACCTGAATGTAAACGGGGATCTGGCGGTGGACTGCCATCATACAATTGAAGATACCGGGATTGTGCTGGGCGATGCGATTAAAAAAGCCCTGGGAGATAAGAAGGGCATCCGCAGATTTGGAAGCTGTATTCTTCCGATGGACGAGACGCTGGTACTCTGTGCCGTTGATCTTTCCGGGCGGCCGTACCTGGTGTTTGACGCTGAATTTACGACAGATCGGGTTGGATATATGGACACGGAGATGGTGAAAGAGTTTTTCTATGCAATTTCTTATAGTGCGGGGATGAATCTTCACATTAAGGTCTTGTCAGGAACGAATAATCATCATATAATTGAAGGGATGTTTAAGGCTTTTGCAAGAGCTTTGGACGACGCAACCGGAACGGATAAGCGCATTTCCGGAATTTTATCGACAAAAGGAAGTTTGTAGAAATGGAATATAAAAATATTGTTGCGACGATTTATTTAAAAGACGGCAGAGCGGTGAAGAGCCGGAAGGATTTTACCCCATGCGGAGATATTCTCGAAGAGGTGAAGATTTATAACGACTGCGGAATCGATAAGATTATAATTTTCGATCTGTCTGATGATGACGAAGAACATGAGAAAAATCTGCAGATGATCAAGGAGCTGAACCGGAATCTTGAGATTAAAGTCTGCGCCGGAGGCAATATCAACCGTTTTGAAGATATCAAGAAATTGTTCTATACAGGCTGTCAGCAGGTTGTGCTGAACGGATCAAAACCGGATAGTTTTGCCCTGGCACAGGAAGCCAGCAAGCGGTTTGGAAAAGACAGGGTTTTAGTATCTGTGAATAACGTGGACTTTATCTTTAAGAACAGCGAAGCTATGGAAGAAAATTTTCATGAGATGCTTGTAGCGGATAAAAAGCTGCTGGATGCGATTGAGAATATTACAGCGATCCCCTCTGTTGTTGTAATGGATGGCAGCGATATGGACGATATGATTGATATTTTAAAGAGGGATTCCGTGCGTGGAATTACCGGAAAATTTGTAGCAGAGTCAAGCCAGGAGATTATGTCCTTAAAGACAGAGCTCACCAAGCATGGACTGCGTATGGTAAATTTCTCCTCTTCCCTGAAATGGTCTGATTTTAAGCTGAACGCAGACGGTATGGTGCCTGTGATCGCGCAGGATTACAGGACGAATGAAGTTCTGATGATGGCATATATGAACGAAGAAGCATTTTCGCGAACCATCAGTTCCGGAAAAATGACGTATTACAGCAGGAGCAGACAGGAAATCTGGATGAAAGGAGAGACTTCCGGCCATATCCAGTATGTGAAGTCCCTGACAGCGGATTGTGACTATGATACGATATTAGCCAAGGTTTCCCAGATTGGCGCCGCATGTCATACGGGCAGTCCGAGCTGCTTTTTCCATCCGATTGTCAAAAAGGAATATCGGGAAAAGAATCCGCTGAAGGTGTTTGAAGATGTCTATGCTGTGATTGCAGACCGGAAAGAGCATCCGAAGGAAGGATCTTATACGAATTACCTGTTTGACAAGGGAATCGATAAAATTCTGAAAAAACTGGGTGAGGAGAATACGGAGACAATTATCGCGGCCAAGAATCCGAATCCAGAGGAGATCAAGTACGAGATTTCAGATTATCTGTATCATCTGATGGTGCTGATGGTAGAGCGGGGCGTTACCTGGGAAGATATTATGCGGGAGCTTTCCCAGAGATAAAGTCTGGAATCTGCCATGCTGACACAGCAAGGCGTCAGTACAAGGAAAAAATGTGGAATAGCATATCCTTGTTTCTCATAGAATGTAGAAAGTTGTACAGAAAATACAGGAGGGATGTTAGGATATGCGGATGGAAGAGGTAAATGCCCGGAAAGATTACATACAAAAAGTCCGGCAGTCGTTTGACGCGCCGGATAGGAATTATGAATTTCAATATGAGACAGACACGAAAGGAGAAGCGTCGGATGACTTCTCCTTTTTTAAAGTTCGTATGCTGATTGCAGTTTTGATTTTTGCCGCGTATGTGTTTTGTGATAAGACAGGGACAAAGGTGTATCAGTACACGGCTGAGGATGTTGCGGATGAAATTGCGAGGACGTATGATTATAATGAGGCACGGGAGGAACTTGTACAGGTGCTGGCTCCGGTTTTGCCGAAGTGATACGGTTCATCAATCAAGAAAGCAGGCGCTATGGCCTGCTGCCATCTTTTGCTTTGCGCATCGGCCTTACGCCAGTCAGCGGAGTGGCTGGCGTAGGTGTGAAAAGTAACCCTGCGTTCTCGAGTGAAAGATACGATAATAAAACTACCTGGAAAAGAGGCTGCCAAAGATGAGTAAAAACCTGAAAAAAATGATTTCCTATTATAAGCCGTACCGCGGCGTATTTCTGGCGGATATGTTTTTTGCTATACTGGCGTCCATGATTGCTCTGGCAATTCCTTTAATTGCCAGATATATAACATCTTCCGTTATCTATCTGGAGAAAGATGAGGTTCTGCGCCAGACGCTGCTGCTGAGTGCGGGAATGGTACTGCTGGTGGCCATATCCTGTTACTGCAATTTTTTTATCAGCAATTATGGCCATGTTATGGGGGCTAAAATTGAATACGATATGCGTGCGGAGATTTTTGGACATTTTCAGAAACTTTCCTTTGCCTTTTATGATAATCAGAAGGTGGGGGCGCTGATGGCGAGGATCACGACAGATTTGTTTGATATTACGGAACTGATGCATCACGGGCCGGAGAATATTGTGATTTCCATAATAAAAATCTGCGGAGCTTTTGTCATTATGATGTGTATCAGTCCTGCGCTGACTCTGGCAGCATTTGCGCTGGTTCCGGTGATGTTTGTCTATGCATATTTTTTCAATGGAAAAATGAAGCGTGCATTTCGCCGTAACCGGGAGAGAATATCGGATATCAACAGCCAGATCGAGGACAATCTTTCCGGAATCCGGGTTGTGAAATCTTTTGCAAATGAAACGATTGAAAAAGAAAAATTTGCAAAAGGCAACGGTGGTTTTCTGGCTGCGAAGAAAAACAGTTATTTTTATATGGGCGGCTATCATGCTGGTTTAAGTTCTTTTTCCCTGTTGATTACAATTGTAGTTTTAGCTGCAGGGGCGATTTTTATTTCATCCGGCCGAATTGAGGTAACGGATTTGATTACATTTTTGCTTTATATCAATGTTCTGACGGAACCGATTAAGACACTGATTGATTTTACAGAGCAGTTTCAGAACGGTTATACCGGATTTGAGCGGTTTATGGAGATTATGTCAATTGAGCCGGATATTATGGACAGGGAAGGCGCCAAGGAGCTGTCTAATGTAAATGGCGTAATTGATTTTGATAATGTTTCGTTCCGTTATGAAGAGAATAGCCAGAAGGTATTGAATCATGTGAGCCTTCATGTCGATGCGGGTGAGTATGTGGCGCTGGTGGGCGGTTCCGGAATGGGAAAATCTACCATGTGCAGTCTGATTCCCAGATTTTATGATGTAACTGGCGGCGCAGTGCGTATTGACGGAACAGATATCCGGGATATTCGGTTGAAGAGTCTGCGGGATCAGATAGGTATTGTACAGCAGGATGTGTATCTTTTTGTAGGGACAGTATTTGACAATATCCGCTACGGCAGACCGGGCGCGTCCAGGGAAGAAGTGATCGAGGCGGCCAAATCGGCGAATGCCCATGAGTTTATTATGTCGCTTCCAAATGGGTATGAAACAGATATTGGCCAGCGGGGGATTAAGCTCTCTGGCGGCCAGAAGCAGAGGCTTTCAATTGCAAGGGTGTTTTTGAAAAATCCGCCGATATTGATTTTTGATGAGGCGACGTCTGCGCTTGATAATGAAAGTGAGAAAGTCGTACAGGAATCGTTAGAGAAACTGGCGAAAAACAGGACGACGTTTGTGATTGCGCACAGGCTGACTACGATCCAGAATGCCAGAAGGATTCTTGTACTGACAGAACGTGGGATTGAAGAGGAAGGGAGCCATGAAGAGTTGTTGGCTAAAGGGGGGATTTATAAGAAATTGTATACAATTCATGCTTAAGGGGAAAAGGGATGCTTATAAGGGTGTTTCAAGGGGCGTGCAGAGTATCTCTCTCTGTCCGTAGACTCGTTCTCGATTTTGAGGAGTCTTGAGCTAAAGATTTGTTGATCAAAAGGGACGCGCAGAGCCAGTCTCTCTCTGGCTGTTGAATGATAGCTGATATATAGTCAAGGAGTAATTTATTTTTCAGACCTGTCAAATAATGCCATGATGTTTGGGTCAAATTGCCTGGCCTCTCCCTAACGGACGCTTAGCCAGCTCTCCATAATCTTGCAGAAAAATCTTAAGCTATTGACATTAGAGTGTGATATAAAGGAAGCATTTATCCGCTCGTCGCAAGCGGCTTTAAATGTGCTGGATGCCTGTAACAGTAAAAGTGTCTGAACGGTTACACATAGGGTTACTATTCACGGTGCCCTGCACCCCGCTGCAGGGCATCCGGCCAATAAAGCAGTGATTTCAAGCATCCAGCCCCTCGCCGA
>CAJUPF010000008.1 GCA_910588565.1 uncultured Lachnospiraceae bacterium | reverse complement strand
ACAGATAGAAGCGAAAGCGAGTATTTGTTTGCGAAAGCAAGGGAGGTATCGCAGCGCTATTACGGGCATAAAATTTATACCAGGGGCCTGATTGAATTTACCAATTACTGTAACAATAACTGTTATTACTGCGGTATCCGAAGGGATAACCGGAATGCGGAGCGTTACCGCCTCAGTGATGAGGAGATTTTAAGCTGCTGTAAAGAGGGATATGGACTTGGGTTCCGCACGTTTGTACTGCAGGGCGGCGAAGATCCGTATGATACGGATGAGCGCATCGCAGAATTGGTTTACAGGATCAGAGCGTCCTATCCGGATTGTGCAATTACATTATCCGTTGGGGAAAAATCCAGAGAGAGCTATCAGAGATTTTTTGACGCAGGTGCAGACCGATACCTGCTGCGTCATGAAACGGCGGACCGGGAACACTATCAAACACTGCATCCGGCAGAGATGAGTTATGAAAACAGAATGCGGTGCCTTCTGAGCCTGAAAGAAATCGGGTATCAGGTGGGTTGTGGGTTTATGGTTGGCTCACCGGGACAGACGGCGGCGCGTTTGGCGGCGGATATGCTGTTTATTACAGAGCTGCAGCCGCAGATGGTGGGGATTGGCCCGTTTGTGCCCCATCATGATACGCCGTTTGCAAAAGAGAATGCAGGAACGGTGGAGCTGACGCTGTATATGATTGGCCTTTTGCGTCTGTTAAAGCCTAATCTGCTGCTTCCAGCGACAACGGCATTGGGGACGATCGATCCGGCAGGAAGAGAAAAAGGCATTCTGGCCGGAGCCAATGTAGTGATGCCAAATCTTTCTCCCACTGGGGTTCGGAAGAAATATGAGTTATACGATCATAAAATCTGTACCGGAGAAGAAGCCGCGGAATGCCGGATGTGCTTAAACCGGCGTGTGGAACGCATCGGATATCAACTGACTGTGGAACGCGGCGATCCGGCAAAGCTATAGCAGATATTGAAAAGCACAGCTGCTTTTTGTGCCGATAACGGAAATGGAAACGCATATCAGGAGGAAAATCAAATGTATAATGTAATGTCACCCAAAGCGGAAGAATTTATCAGCGATGAAGAGATCAGAGAATGCCTTGCATACGCAGAGCAGAATAAAAATAACCGGGAAGTGATCGAGGAGATTTTAAATAAAGCCTCAGAAATGAAAGGAATTTCCCATAAAGAAGCAATCGTATTGTTAGATTGTGAAATCGAAGATTTAAATGAGAAAATCTACCGGCTGGCAGAAGAAATCAAGCGGGAGTTTTACGGCAACCGGATTGTGATGTTTGCACCGTTGTATCTGTCCAACTACTGTATCAATGGCTGCAAATATTGCCCCTATCATTCTACTAATAAGCATATTGCAAGAAAGAAGCTGACTCAGGAAGAGATTATCGAAGAGGTAACGGCTCTGCAGGATATGGGTCACAAACGCCTTGCCCTTGAAGCCGGGGAAGATCCAAAGAACAATCCGATTGAATATATTTTAGAGAGCATAAAAACCATCTACAGTATTAAACACAAAAACGGCGCAATCCGCCGGGTAAATGTCAATATTGCGGCTACTACAGTCGAAAATTATAAAAAATTAAAGGATGCCGGAATCGGGACCTATATTTTATTTCAGGAAACCTATAATAAAAAATCCTACGAAGAGCTGCATCCGACCGGGCCAAAGAGTGACTATGCGTATCATACGGAGGCGATGGATCGGGCAAGAGAAGCCGGCATTGATGATATGGGGATCGGCGTTTTGTTTGGCCTGAATAATTACCGCTATGATTTTACCGGGATTATTATGCATGCAGAGCATATGGAAGCATATGGCGGCGTAGGCCCTCATACTATCAGCGTACCCCGTGTACGGCGGGCGGACGATATCGATCCGGATGTATTTGACAATGGTATTTCAGACGATACGTTTGCCAAAATTGTTGCCTGCCTGCGTATCGCGGTGCCATATACGGGCATGATTGTTTCTACAAGGGAAAGCCAAAAGAGCAGAGAACGCGTACTGCATCTTGGAATCTCCCAGATTAGCGGCGGTTCGAGAACCAGCGTCGGCGGATATGCAAAAGAGGAAGCGCCGGAAGACAATTCCGCCCAGTTTGATATCAGCGACAACCGCACGTTAGATGAAGTGGTGCGCTGGCTGATGGAACTGGGCTATGTACCCAGCTTTTGTACTGCCTGTTACCGAGAAGGCAGAACGGGCGATCGTTTTATGACATTATTAAAGAGCCGGCAGATTATAAACTGCTGTCATCCGAATGCGTTAATGACATTAAAAGAATATCTTGAGGACTATGCATCAGAAAGTACGAAGAAACTTGGAGAAAAACTGATTGCGGAAGAATTGAAAAAGATTCCCAACCAGGTTGTCCAAAAGAAAGCGGCGGAGTATATTGATACGATACATTTGGGAAAACGGGATTTCCGCTTCTGATAAGGAGCAGATAACCTGGCCGTTTGGCGCTTATGCAGATACACTGATTTGTTGTCCTCAGGTAATTACTTTGTAAAGATAAAAGGAGAATTTACCATGGCAAAAAGCAGTATCAAAGATATGACACAAGGGAGCCCGATAAAGCTGATTTTAGGGTTTGCCCTTCCTATGCTTTTGGGATATTTATTTCAGCAGTTTTACAGTATGGTGGATACTATCATTGTAGGAAAATGGCTTGGTGTGACGTCTTTAGCTGCGGTAGGCGCCACGGGTTCGATTAACTTTATGATTATCGGCTTTTGCATTGGAGTCTGCAGCGGTTTTGCAATCCCCATGGCACAGCGTTTTGGAGCCGGGGATTATCATTCTCTGCGGAAATATACCGCTAACAGTGTGTGGGCTTCCATTGTATTTTCAGTAGTGATGACGGTGGCAGTCTGTCTGCTGTGTATGAATATTCTGGAATGGATGCGGACTCCGGATGACATTATAGATGAGGCGTATCAATATATATTTGTGATATTCCTGGGAATCCCGGTCACGTATCTGTACAATTTGCTGGCCAGTATTATCCGCGCTTTGGGAGACAGCAGAACACCGGTATATTTTCTTTTGCTTTCCTCCGGAATTAATATCGTATTGGATATTATATCCATTGGCGTGTTTGGGATGGGTGTGGAAGGCCCTGCCTGGGCAACTGTAATTTCCCAGGGAGTATCCGGACTGCTCTGCCTGGTTTATATGATTAAAAAATTTGAAATCCTGCATATCAAACGGGAGGAATGGGCATACGACGGACAATGTATGAAAATCCTCTGCGCTATGGGGATACCGATGGGCCTGCAGTATTCCGTAACTGCGATTGGCGGCGTCGTACTTCAGGCGGCGGTAAACGGGCTTGGCTCTATGGCAGTGGCCGCAACAACTGCAGGTTCTAAAATCAGTGTTTTTTTCAGCTGCCCGTTTGATGCGCTGGGCGGGACAATGGCAACCTATGCCGGACAGAATGTCGGGGCGAAGAAATTAGACCGGATTCATCAGGGGATTAAATCCGCGGTTATCATTGGAAGTATTTATGGAATTACGGCGTTTGGCGTGCTGACTGCGTTTGGAAAACAGATTGCGCTATTATTTGTCGATGCGGGCGAAGCGCAGATTATTGACAGGGTGCATTTGTTATTGGTGATTATCAGTGCGTTTTATGTTTTACTTGCAATTGTAAATATTGTCCGGTTTTGTATTCAGGGAATGGGCTTTAGCAAGCTGGCCATTTTAGCCGGAGCATGTGAGATGGTCGGGCGCGGCGTTGTGGGCTTTGGATTTGTACCGCTGTTTGGATTTACCGCAGCTTGTTTTGCAAGCCCGGCAGCATGGGTGCTGGCAGACGCGTTTTTGATACCGGCGTATTATATTTGTATGAAAAAGATGCGGATACTCTTTGGAGAAGAAAGGGGGAATCACGATGGGAATGAATGAAACGCCTTCTGCGAACCGGGTGCATATAGGGATATTCGGCAGACGGAACGCAGGGAAATCCAGTATGATAAACGCAGTTACCGGACAGAATCTGGCCATTGTTTCTGATATCAAAGGGACTACCACAGATCCGGTCAGCAAAACGATGGAGCTTTTACCGCTGGGGCCGGTGGTTATGATTGATACGCCGGGACTGGACGATGAAGGCGAGCTGGGTGAAAAGCGCATGGCAAAAGGATTCCAGGTATTAAATAAAACAGATATTGCGGTACTTGTTATCGACGGTATGGCCGCAGGAAGCAGAGAAGAACTGGAGCGGGTGGAAAAGCCGCTGCTAAACCGTATTTCCGGGAAAGAGATACCGTATGTGATTGCCGTTAATAAATCGGAGAAACTGACGGAGAGCCGGAAAAAAGAAATCAGGGACTTTTTTGGAAAAGAAGCAAACCTGCTTTTTGTCAGTGCAAAAACCGGGCAGTATATTGAAAAACTGAAAGAATGCATAGCAAGGCTGGCCCCGTCAGAGGATGCGCAGAAAAGGCTTGTCAGGGATTTATTACAGAACGGAGATATTGCAGTCCTTGTAGTTCCCGTTGATTCCGCAGCGCCAAAGGGCAGGCTGATTTTGCCGCAGCAGCAGGTGATCCGGGACTGTCTGGAAGCAGGGGCGATTCCTGTAGTGACAAGGGAAACGGAACTGCCGGCGGCGCTTAAGGCTCTTGCTAAGAAGCCAAAGGTTGTGATTACGGACAGCCAGGCATTTGAACGGGTGGAAAAAGATACGCCAGAGGATGTCTATCTGACGTCTTTTTCTATTTTGATGGCCAGATGGAAAGGCGATCTGATGCAGCAGGCAGCGGGGGCAGCGGCGATCGACAGCTTAAAGGACGGCGATACCGTACTGATTTCCGAGGGCTGTACGCATCACAGGCAGTGCGAGGATATCGGTACGGTTAAGATGCCAAAGTGGCTGCAGTCATATTCCGGGAAAGAGCTGGAATTTCAGTTTACAAGCGGGACGGAATTTCCGGAGGATTTGTCAGGCTATGCATTGATTGTACACTGCGGCGGCTGTATGCTAAATGAGCGGGAGATGAAATACCGTCTTCAGTGCGCAAAGGATGCGGGGATACCGATGACCAATTATGGGACTGCGATTGCGAAAATGCATGGTATTTTGGAGCGGAGCATGGAGATATTTGGGGATGTTGTATGAATCAATAAGGAGGAGCTATGAGCATACAGGATAGATTGGAGCGGAGTTTACGGGACTTGCTGGTTATGGTTTCCAAGGCGCAGGCACCGAAAAGGGGTAGCGATTATGTTTTGGTTCATAAAAAGGAGATGCAGCGGCAGCTTGGCTGCCTGCGGGATGTCGTGCAGGAGATGATGGATCAGTATGAGGTGACGGAAGAGAGCCGGAACCGCAGGGCGCTTGAGATCCAGAAGCAAGGGGAACAAATTATCCGGAATGCGAATCATCAGGCGCAGGATATTTATGCGGCTTCAGTGCTGTATACAGAGGATGCGCTTGGGAAAATCCAGAGTATTATTGATGAAGCAGAGCAGGCGTCCAAGAATACGCTGGATCGTCTGAGGCGGGAAATGGAAGAAGAACGGCGGCGGGTGCGCAGCAATCAGAATGAGCTTCTGACACAGCTGGAGGATTTAAAAGATACGGCCAAATATATGCGCCTGATCGAAGATCGCAACCGTGAAATTGCGAAAGCAAAAGCGAAACGGGCGGAGAATTTAAAACCCAGAAAATATGGCCGGATTCCGTCAAATGACAGTGATATGGAACAGGAAGCGGCGGCGGAAGACTATACAGAAGAAAAATTCACACCGATCCGCCCCGAAATCCGTGTGAATCCGGAATACTTTAAAAAAGCGGGCTATACGCCGGAAGATATTCCTGGAACCGAAACGGAAGAAAAGACGGCGGCTGTGCAAAAGGAGAAGCCGAAAAATGGGAACAAGTCGTCTTCCAAAAAGAAATCAAAGAATAAGCGGAAAGCAGCTGCAAAAGACGAGGTCAAAGAAATTTCCGCAGAAGTAAAAGAGCATGCCCCAGAGGATTTATCCGAAGAAATTGCAGCGGAAATTGTGGCAGGAATTGCGAAGGAGATATCGGCAGAGCTGCCGGAACATCAGGAGGAAGAGGAACTTCCCGCCTGGAATCGAAAGGCCTCCTGCGATGACGGTGAGGAACCCATCCAGTATGAGAAACCAGTGATTAAAATAAATCCGGAATATTTTGAAAAACGAAAAAAGCAGAATGCGGCAGCTGGTGATTTTGAAGGGGATTTCCAGGCAGATTTGGAAACGCCTGCGCCATATGACGATAATAAAGGATCTTCTCCCAGGGAAAAGCTGCAGGGTATTTTTCCATTTGGAAGAAAAGCTTAATCATTATGCCTGTAACAGGAAGTTGAAAGAAAGAGGGACAAACGAATGAATAAAATACTCGTCTGTGATGATGACAGGGAAATTGTAGAAGCAATTGAAATTTATTTACAGCAGGAGGGGTATGAAGTAGTCAGGGCTTATGACGGCGAGGAGGTTTTGGAAATTTTAAAGAAGCAGGCGGTGGATCTGCTGATTATCGATGTTATGATGCCAAAACTCGATGGAATCAGGGCTACGTTAAAGATACGGGAAGAGAGCAGTATACCGATTATTATTTTATCCGCCAAATCGGAAGATTCGGATAAGATCCTGGGCTTAAACATCGGCGCGGACGATTACCTGACAAAACCCTTTAATCCTTTAGAGCTTGTAGCAAGGGTAAAATCCCAGCTCCGCCGTTATACCAAGCTTGGAAACGCTGCGGAGAATAACCAGGCCATTTATCAGACCGGAGGGTTGGTCATCAATGATGATTTAAAAGAAGTAACCGTAGACGATGAACCGGTGAAACTGACTCCGATTGAGTATAATATTCTGCTGCTTCTGATGAAAAATCAGGGCAAAGTATTTTCCATCAGCCAGATTTATGAGAGCATCTGGAACGCTGAGGCCATAGGTGCAGACAATACAGTTGCCGTTCATATCCGGCATATCAGGGAGAAAATAGAGATTAACCCCAAAGAACCGCGTTATATTAAAGTGGTATGGGGAGTTGGCTATAAAATTGATAAAGGGTAGGAAACACATATGGATAATAACAAGTACAACAATGGATTTAAAACAGTTGCTATTTTTCTGCAGATGGTATTTTTAATTGTTGTCATTGTCATATGTACCCTGCTGTCTAATTTATTTGAAAGGAGTATGCCAGGTTTTGATGACATTGGCAATGACTCCTTTTTTCATTCCACCTATTACACAGGAATTGTCGTACAGCAGACCAAAGAACTGACAACTTATCTTCAGCTTCAGAAAATGCAGGCCTCTCTGTTTGAAGAGGAAATGCCCTCCGGCAAAATAGATGAAACACCCTCCGGGTATACTTCTATGCCATACGGCAAAACAGATGAAACACCCTCCGGGTATACCTCTATGCCATACGGCAAGACAGATGATATGAGAGGCGAAAAATATAAGCAGTACAAGCTGGAATTTGATGATGGCAGCAGTAATTTCTATTATTGGTATTTCCAGGGGAATGAATGTTATACCAATGTAGAGCAGGAGTATACAAAAGAAGAGGCAGTCAGGCAGGCAAAAAAATGGGGAAGCTATCTTTATTATGATGATGTTGCCATCAGCTTTCAGGGTAACATCAGCCATCTCGACAGAGATTTAAATTATGGGATTCTGCGGCTGTTTTCCTGTGGAGGGACCGGCGGCGCACTGATTGTTGCGGTAGATGAATCTTTACCCAAAGAAGATATCTTTTCGGAAGCAAAGCATGTATATGAGACGTATTTTCCATGGGTGGAACTGGGAGTATTTGTCGCGATTCTCGCTTCCATGGGCTTTGTGCTGTGTATGATTTATATTACCCTGGCTACCGGAAGGAATGGTGATGATAGCAGTATAAGGCTTTACCGGATCGACTATCTTCCGGCGGAGCTGCAGTTTCTGGTTTTTATTGTATTGGTAACAGGACTGGTTGCGTTCCGTGCAAAGCTTGGCAGCCAGACGTTTGGAATTTCCAGTATGCTGATACTGACAGGGACTTTGGTGTTTCTTTCGGACGCGGTTCTACTGACACTGTACATGAGCGTTGTCAGAAAGATTAAGGCGGATATTTTTATCAGCTGCAGCCTGGCGTCCCGTGCAATGCGCATTCTGAAGAAGAGTATGAATAAACGTTACATGGGCAACCGGATTATTCTGCAGTTTATGATCTGCGGTTCTGCAGAGCTGTTTTTGACCAGGGAATTTTTTGCAAAAGGCAATGCATGGGCAATGGTAGGCATTTTGATTATTTTTGTGTATCTGTTGTTCTACTTCCTGCAGCAGACAGCCCAGAGAAAGAAACTGATTGAAGGAATCCTGGAAATTGGCAGCGGCAATCTGGACTATAAATTTGACCTTGTGGAATTTAGCGGTGATTACCGGGAGCTGGCAGATAAAATAAACGGGATTGGACAGGGGCTTTCCAACGCGGTAGAGGAAAATCTCAAGAATGAGCGGCTGAAAACAGAACTGATCACCAATGTTTCCCATGATATTAAAACGCCTCTGACTTCTATTATCAATTATATTGACTTGATCAAAATGGAAGGGACACGGAATGAAAAACTGGAAAATTACGTGGAAATTCTGGAGAAAAAATCACAGCGCCTAAAACAGCTGACGGAAGATTTGGTGGAAATTTCCCGTATTTCCAGCGGAAACATTACCCTTGATATGCAGCCAATCAATATGGTGGAACTGATTTGCCAGACGGGCGGTGAATTTAATGAAATTTTTGAGGATATGGGGCTTACGATTATTACAAGACTGCCCCAGGAACCGGTAATGATTTTAGCGGACGGGAACCGGATTTGGAGGATTGTACAGAATCTGTATAATAACGTGGCAAAATATGCGTTAAAGGATACCAGGGTTTATGTGGAATTAAAAGAGAATGACGGAAATGCGGAATTTTCCATCAAAGACATTTCGGCGCATCAAATACATAAAATGCCGCAGGATTTAAGCGAGCGTTTTGTGCGGGGAGATGAGTCGAGAGGGACGGAAGGCAGCGGATTGGGGCTTTCGATAGCCAGAAACCTGGCCTATATGATGGGCGGAACATTTGATATTCAGCTGGATGGGGATTTATTTACCGCATCGATTACATTTCCGGTGATTAATCCGTAAAAAAGTTTATGGGTTTCAGGCATGTTCAGGCAGTATTTTTGAAGATTTGAAATTGCCGAAAACTCACTATGGTGAACATTGGGTCATGCATTGTAATGTCTGAGAATGGTTACTATTCACGGTGCCCCGCACCCCGCTGCAGGGCATCCGGCCAATAAAGCAGTGGTTTCAAGCATCCAGCCCCTCGCCGAAGGCGACTTGGAATGGGCTGGATGCGTTACAGTTTGCGGCCGAGTTAGGCCGTGAACTGTAACTGAGAATGGATTTGTAACAAACTCAAACCCGTAAAACATTGACTTTTCAGGATAGTGCCTTTATAATTTGAGTAACTATGGATTGAGTATTGAAGTAAGGAGAATAGCAGATGAAACTTTATGAGAACGGAGTGTTCCTTGTAAATGGAAACCGGCTGACAGAAGATGCTGCCAGCGTTGCGATCACAAAAGAAGAAGCGGCAAAGAATACAATTGCCTATGGAATTTTAAAAGAGCATAATACATCCGGCAGCATGGACAAGCTGCAGATAAAATTTGACAAACTGACTTCCCATGATATTACTTTTGTGGGGATTATCCAGACAGCAAGGGCGTCAGGGCTTGAGAAATTCCCGATTCCCTATGTGCTGACCAACTGCCACAACAGCCTGTGCGCCGTAGGTGGGACGATTAATGAAGACGATCATATGTATGGGCTTACCTGCGCGAAGAAATACGGCGGCATTTATGTACCGCCGCATCAGGCAGTCATTCATCAGTTTGCCAGGGAGATGTTAGCGGGCGGCGGCAAGATGATTCTTGGGTCCGATTCCCATACCCGGTATGGCGCGCTTGGAACGATGGCGATGGGCGAGGGCGGCCCGGAGCTGGTAAAACAGCTGCTGAGCCAGACGTATGATATCAATATGCCGGAAGTCGTAGGCGTTTATCTGAAAGGCGCTCCGGTAAAAGGAGTCGGCCCGCAGGATATTGCGCTGGCGATTATCGGCGAGGTGTTCGCGAATGGATACGTCAAGAATAAGGTAATGGAATTTGTAGGGCCTGGCGTATCGAATTTAAGTGTGGATTACCGTATCGGAATAGATGTTATGACAACAGAAACGACCTGCCTGTCTTCGATCTGGAGAACGGATGGGGCTGTAAAGGAATTTTATGAGATTCATGGAAGGACAGAAGAGTATAAAGAACTGAATCCGGGAGAAACTGCATATTATGACGGTATGATTGAGATTGACTTAAGTACTGTCCGTCCGATGATTGCAATGCCGTTCCATCCCAGTAATACCTATACGATTGAAGAACTCAACGCGAATTTAATGGATATTTTAGACGACTGTGAAAAGCGTGCCCAGGTAAGTTTTGACGGCGCGGTTGACCTTGACTTAAAGAGCAAGGTGAAAAACGGCAGATTGTACGTTGATCAGGGAATTATCGCCGGCTGTGCCGGAGGCGGTTTTGAGAACATCTGCGATGCGGCGGATATTCTGGAAGGCGCATCCATTGGACAGGATGGGTTTACGTTAAGCGTTTATCCGGCAAGTATGCCGATTTATATGGAACTGGTGCGCAACGGCGCTGCGGCGACTCTGATGCAGACCGGAGCCATTTTGAAAACTGCGTTTTGCGGCCCGTGTTTTGGCGCCGGGGATACGCCCGCGAACAATGCATTTTCAATCCGTCATTCTACCCGGAACTTCCCGAACCGGGAGGGATCAAAGGTGCAGAATGGGCAGATTGCGTCCGTTGCGCTGATGGATGCGCGTTCTATTGCGGCAACGGCGGCCAATCAAGGCTATCTGACCGCGGCAACCGATATGGATGTGGAATTTTCCAAACCAAAATACTTTTTTGACAGCAAGATATATGCAAACCGTGTTTTTGACAGCAAGGGCGTGGCGGATTCATCCGCGGAAATTCAGTTTGGCCCGAATATCAAAGACTGGCCGAAGATGAGCCCGCTGCCAAAGCATATGATTTTGAAAGTTGTTTCTGAGATTCACGATCCGGTTACGACAACGGACGAACTGATCCCTTCCGGGGAGACATCGTCTTACCGTTCCAATCCGCTTGGACTGGCAGAGTTTGCCCTTTCCAGAAAAGATCCGGCTTATGTCGGCAGAGCAAAGGAGATCCAGAAGGCGCAGAAAGCGATTGAAGCGGATACCTGCCCATGTGAAGCGGTTCCCGAATTAAAACCGGTTATGGATGCGATCAAGGCGAAATACGATGATATCAGCAGGAAGACGGTTGGCGTCGGAAGCACAATTTTTGCAGTGAAACCAGGCGACGGCTCTGCCAGGGAGCAGGCGGCGTCCTGCCAGAAAGTACTGGGCGGCTGGGCGAATATTGCCAATGAATATGCGACGAAACGTTATCGTTCCAACCTGATTAACTGGGGTATGCTGCCGCTGTTAGTCGAAAAAGGCGGGCTTCCGTTTGCAAACGGCGATTATATTTTCCTGCCGGATATCCGGGCGGCAGTTGAGGACAAAGCGCATGAAATTGAAGCATATCTGGTAAAAGACGGAGAATTAAAAGGATTTACATTACTGTTGGATGAAATGACAGACGATGAAAGAAGCATTATCCTCAAAGGCTGTCTGATTAATTATAACAGACGCTAGAGGAGGTGCTGTTGTGGAAGAACCCAGGAAAAAAGCGAAGGATGCACCTGAACCTCCGGCATGGGATTTAAAGAAATATAGCAGCATTGCAGCGCTTACGGCGGCTGTTGTCTGCTTTTGTATATTGTTCTTCTTCTTTCTCTACCGCTATCATGGCTTTACCATCTACTGGCAGAAGCTGGTCGGCGTGCTGCAGCCGGTGATTTTTGGGTTTATCGTGGCATATCTGGTAAACCCGGTTATGATGTTTCTGGAAAAGCATCTGTTTCATTTTTTAAAAACCAGGATGAAATCGGAGAAAAAGGCGAAGCGGACGGCCCGTTCCCTGGGGACTGTGGGATCGCTGCTGTTTCTTCTGGCGATTATTTTCATACTGCTGAATATGATGATACCAGAGCTGGTTAAGAGTATCCGCAACGTGATGGTGACGCTTCCCACTGAACTGAATGCGTTTACGGCAGAGTCAAAAGATTTCCTGGCGAAGAATCCGGAGCTGATGGAGTATATGGGACTTGATCTGGAGGAGATTGTAGGGTATCTGGATCAGCTGTTCCGGGAGCAGATACTTCCCCAGATCAATACCTATCTGGCGCCGATTACTTCCGGCGTGATCAGTACGGTCAGGGTACTGTTTAATTTCGTGATTGGACTTGTAATTGCGATTTATTTTCTGCTCAGCAAGGAAACATTTATCGGACAGAGCAAGAAAATTGTCTATGCCGTATTGCCGTCTAAGTACGGCAACCATGTGCTCCATATGCTCAGAATCAGTAATGAGATGTTCGGTGGGTTTATCCGCGGCAAGATTTTGGATTCTGCAATTATCGGGGTGATTTGTTATTTTGGACTTTTGATTTTATCGATGCCTTACAGTCTGCTGGTTGCAGTAATCGTAGGTGTGACGAATGTTATTCCGTTCTTCGGGCCTTATGTAGGCGCTGTACCAAGTTTTATCCTGATTGCGCTGGCAGATCCGATGAAAGGGCTGCATTTCCTGATATTTATTCTGGTACTGCAGCAGGTAGACGGAAATATTATCGGGCCGAAACTTCTGGGGGATTCTACAGGCTTGTCTGCATTCTGGGTTGTATTTGCGATTTTAGTGGGCGGCGGACTGTTCGGATTTATGGGAATGCTGCTTGGCGTACCGACATTTGCAGTGATTTATTATCTGATACGGGAAGTGGTAGCTTATATTTTGCGCGGGCGTAAACTGCCGGAACAGACAAAAGAATATATTCGGATGCAGTCGGTGGATGTGCAGACCGGCGAGATACGTTATAAAGAGAAAGATCAGAGAAACAAACAGCAGCAGTAATTGGGAACAGTAAAAGCATCCGAACGGTTACAGTAACTGCGCTGCTTTCAGAGGTGTCACAAATTGGTGGATAAATATGAATATAAATTAAGAACAGATCAGATGAAAGCGCTGGCTGCAGAGGGAGATTTTGAAACAGCTGCAGAGATTGCGGATTCGATTAACTGGCACAGAGTAAGAAATGTCAATCTGCTGATTCGGGCAGGGGATATTTACATGAGACTGAAGCGTTACGATGAAGCATGGGAGATTCTGCATATCGCGTATGATCGATCTTCCATTGGCAGGATGACGATATACCGGCTTGCAGAACTGGCAGTGCTGATGCAGAGAATAGATGAGGCTGAAGAGTATTATGATGAGTTTGTTGAAATTGCTCCGAAAGACAGTCTGAAGTATGTGCTGCGTTATAAAATCAGCAGGGCAAAAGGGGCGGATATTCAGACACAAATTACGATTCTGGAAGAGTTAAAAGAGCGGGAATGGTCGGAAGAGTGGGTATATGAACTGGCCTATCTGTATCATAAAGCAGGTGAGAGTAAGAAGTGTATTGAAACCTGCGATGAACTGATTTTGTGGATTGGGGATGGTATTTATGTGGAGCGGGCGTTGGAATTAAAGATGTTTTACCGTCCGCTGACCAAGTCCCAGGAGGACAAATACCGAACATTTAAGCGGCGCAGGGATGGTGTAAAAGAAGTTTATCCGGCTGCGGTTCCAGTGGCAAAAGAAAGCGGAAAGAAGTTTGATACGGCGGATTTGCAGAGCCAGCTGGAACAGAATATGCAGCTGATTAAGGATGCAACGGAAAAAGAAACGGTAGAAGATACTATGGATGCGATTAAAAAAATCGTTGAAGATATTCCATATCTTAGGATCAACCATAGAGAAGGACAGACTGAGGTGGATGAAGAATACAAAAAAGCAGAAGAGGCAATAGAAAAATCCATACGCAGCGCTTACGAAGAAAGCGACAGCCTTTTGGCGGATTCAGACGGGCTGAGCGGCTGGGAGAAGGCCAGCAGGGCAGCGCAGACGGCATTGTATCTGGCGGAGCAAAAGCAGTTGGAAACGGTGAAAGCAAAGGCGCTGCATGAGACCAGGGAAATTATGGACAGGCTGATTGAGGTGATCCCCAAACTGGACGCAGGGATTACGCCAAGGCAGCTGATGCAGGATGAATATCTTGCAGCAGATGATATTTCCGATGAAGAGCGTGCGGGCAGATATATGGCCGGCATGAACGATATGCTGCAGCAGCAGATTGAGAGGCTTCAGGAAGAGACAGACGAAAGAGAACCGGAGCTGCTCCGTAAAATCAGGCGGGCAAAACCAGAGTTCAGGGAAAAGAGCTGGGTACGGCGGGAGGCATACATAGACAGGCAGACGCCGGAGCCAGCGCCTGAGGAGCCCGAAATCCAGAGCGAAAGCATACGTCAGGAAGACGCGGAAGGAACGCCGGAGTATTTGGCGGATGCAGACGGTGAATTAGCGGAGAAGATTGAACGGTTTGACGAAAACACCGCAGAGGCCGGGGCGTCAGAACCGGATGCAAGAGCTTTAGAAACAGCAGGAGATGCGGATCATGCAGAGCCATATAGAGAAGTGGATGAATCTGTATCCGAAGCAGTTCTAAAAAATGAGGATGAATATTTTCCAGAAGAAAATGAAAATCCGACAGCCAGATATTTTACAGAGGCAGGCGCAGAAGATCCATATATGCAAGGGGAACCGATTGCGGAGGAAGAGCCGGGCGGGCAGTATAAAAGCGATGATGAAACAGCGGATGTAATGGAAGCGGGGGCTTATGAAGAACCAGACCAGCCGGAGAGATACGCAGATATCGGAGAGCCTGCTGTGGAAGCGGTTCAGGCAAAACCCGCTCAAGCAGCCGCAGAGATAAATCTGGCAGGGCAGTATGAATCTGATGATATAACCGCAGAAGCGGGAGAAACCGAACGGGTTCAAAGTGGCGATCCAGATATCGCAGAAGCAGATCCAGGTATCAGCGGCACAGCTGCAGAATCCGGAGAAATCCAACCGTATGATGAATCATCCGGGGAATCGACCAAAGAGCAGGAGGAAGCCCTTGCAGAAGAGATGCGGCTTGCCGAAGCGGAATTTTATGGAATATCTGCAGAACAAAGCGTTCCGCAGACATCCCATGAGGATGTGCCCTCCGCCATTCCTGTTAAACAGGATACAAGAGAGTTTCAGACGAAAGAAATTGAAGAAGCGCTAAAAGAACAGTCGGTGAAGCCCGGACAGAAAGAAAAGGCTGCATCCGTTCCTGAAAAGGACAAAGCGATTACGAAGCTGAGCAAAGAGCAGAGAGCGATTTTTTCCTATTTTGTCCCGGTGGCGGGCATGGAGGATCAGATTTGCAGGGTTCTGACCAATACGGTAAAACATTTTCAGAACAGCACGTCTTCATCTACCGGGCATATCCTGATTCAGGGCGGCGTCAGATCCGGTAAAACCGTATTTGCAACCGCATTGATCAAAGCGCTGCGAAGAGAAGTGAAACGTCCGAAAAGTAAAGTCGGCAAAATTGACGCTGCATCTTTAAATAAAAAAGATTTGTCCGGCCTGCTCAAAAAAGTAGCGGGTGGCTATCTGGTGATCGAACATGCAGGGGAGATCAGCCGGGAAACAGCAGTAAAGCTGTCACTGCTTTTAGATAACGACAGCAGCGGGCTTTTAGTCATTATGGAAGATACCAGGACAGGCCTGAATCAGGCATTGGGCAGAGATGACGGATTGTCGAGAAAGTTTACAGAAAAGGTGGTCATTCCCGTTTTTACCAGCGACGAGCTGGTGGAGTTTGGCAAAGCGTATGCCCATGATCTGGATTATGAAATCGATACAATGGGGGTATTGGCGCTGTACAACAGAATCAGCAATATCCAGAGGCTGGATCGGGCCACGACTCTAACCGAGGTAAAAGAGATTATAGATGAAGCAATTGGAAAAGTGGAGAAAAAATCGATTAAGAAAGCATTTTCCATTCTTACTTCCAGAAGATATACAAAAGATGATTATGTCATCCTCAGAGAGAAGGATTTTGAAGAGTAGGAAAGACCGCAGGGGAGCCGGAAGGCTGAACTGCTGCGGCAAAACTGCAATGGAACAGGCAGCAATTTGTCTGCAGCGGCCATAAACCGCTCGCTGCAGACAGGTAGAAATAATTATAAGAAATATATAAAAAACCGGAGGGTGGTACTATGGGTAATTTTTCAGAGCTGGACATCTATTTGTTCGGACAGGCGACGCATTATGACATTTATAAGAAACTGGGAGCGCATCCAGCGACCTGCAAACGGAAAAAAGGAATCTGTTTTGCGGTATATGCACCTCACGCATTGAAAGTTTTTGTGATTGGTGAATTTAATGACTGGGATGAAACATCCCATGAGATGGAGCGTTTAGAGCCGGAAGAAGCGGGAATTTATGAATTGTTTGTTCCGGGGCTTGGAACAGGCAGCCTTTATAAGTATCTGATTCTGACGCCGGATGGCAGGAAGCTGTACAAAGCAGATCCGTTTGCCAATTTCTGTGAGATGCGGCCAGGAACGGCATCCCGGATTGTGGATATTGATCACTTTAAATGGTCGGATGATGCATGGATGACAAAACGCGCAGAATCAAATATAGATGAGATACCCATGAGTATCTATGAGGTGCATCCGGGTTCCTGGATGCGGCATCCAGGCTACGAGGAAGACACGGGATATTATACGTACCGGGAGCTGGCGACAGCACTGTGCTCTTATGTGAAAGAAATGGGCTATACCCATATCGAGCTGATGGGGATTTCCGAGTATCCGTTTGACGGTTCCTGGGGGTATCAGGTGACAGGATATTATGCGCCTACTTCCCGGTATGGTACGCCGGAGGACTTTGCGTGGATGATCAACCATTTCCACAAAAACAATATCGGCGTAATCCTGGACTGGGTACCGGCGCATTTTCCAAGAGACGCACACGGGCTTGCGGAATTTGACGGACAGGCATTGTATGAATACGCAGATCCCAGAAAAGGCGAGCATCCGGACTGGGGGACAAAAGTATTTGATTATGGAAACAACCAGGTGAAGAATTTCCTGATTGGAAGTGCGCTGATGTGGGTGGAGCATTACCATCTGGACGGACTTCGGGTGGACGCCGTGGCGTCCATGCTTTATCTCGATTATGGCAAACAGGACGGCCAGTGGGTGGCAAATAAGTATGGGGATAACAAGAATTTAGAAGCGATTGAATTTTTCCGCCATATTAATACGGTCGTTACAGGCCGGAATAAAGGCGCTGTGATGATTGCGGAGGAATCGACGGCATGGCCGATGGTAACAGGCCAGGCGATAGACGGGGGATTGAACTTTTCTCTGAAATGGAATATGGGCTGGATGCATGATTTCCTGGATTATATGAAACTTGACCCGTATTTCCGGAAGGGCAACCACAATAAGATGACATTTGCCATGTCTTATAATGGCAGTGAGAAGTATATCCTGGTGCTTTCCCATGATGAAGTTGTACATTTAAAATGCTCCATGATCAATAAGATGCCGGGGGTTGGGGAGGATAAATTCTCCAATTTAAAGGTTGGTTATGCTTTTATGATGGGGCATCCGGGCAAGAAGCTTCTGTTTATGGGACAGGAATTTGCACAGCTTCATGAATGGAATGAGAAGGTGGAGCTGGAATGGGGGCTTTTGGACAATCCGGATCATAAACATATTCAGGAATATGTAAAGGATCTGCTGCATATGTACCAGAAGTATCCGGCAATGCACGAGTTAGACCATAGCTGGAACGGGTTTGAATGGGTGAATGCAAACGATGAAGAACGGAGTATTTTCACATTTATCCGAAAGAGTAAAGACGGAAAGAACTGCCTGCTGTTTGTCTGCAATTTTACGCCGGTGCCGCGGGAAGATTTCTGTGTCGGAGTTCCTGTAAATAAGAATTTCAGGCTGATATTTAACAGCGATGATGTACGGTATGGCGGTTCCGGGGCGATCCAGAAGGTAAGCTATAAACCGCGGAAGAAGGAGTGCGACGGACAGGATTATTCCATCGCATATCCGCTGCCGGCATATGGAGTGGCGGTGTTCCGGTTCTCGTATTAAAATAGAGCAGTTATAGTTTATACTGGTTTTAAGGCGAATGCGTTAAACTGAAAATATCCCGTGGAGATCCAGTGTTTTTTGAAACATGAACCTCCATGGGATATTCTTTTTTATCTGCTGTAGATAAATCGATGATCTATATATGTCGATTTCATCAGATATTTCTTTAACTAGGGAATAAATGCCAAGGTAAACTTTTGCATTTCCCTTCACAAAAAAGTTTTCTGTATAACAGTGTCTGTGCCGTTTTCTTCCAGACAGCGTTAGAGACAGCAATTTATGATCTTAGGCCCACATTTTTCGCAGATCCCTTAGTACAAATATCAGCCATGCCAGAGAATATCCCATTGATATCACCCATAGTATATACGTATCTGCCGTATCAAGGAGACGTCCGGCAACTAGCATAATGGTAAAAAACAGAGTCCCGATCACATAATATAATATTTCTGCCAGAAAACAGCCCATATGGATCTTCCAGACAATCTTATATCTCCTGCATCCAAATGAAGACAATACCTGTAATCCGCCTATAATAATGAATGGGATTCCAACATATAATGGGGTTATCTGCCTTGCCAGCCCAGGAACAATATTTGCCAGAAGAATAACTCCGGTAATCAGGCCTTTGTAAAAGATTTTATTTTTCACCGGGAAGTCCCGTCCATATTGCAGACACTGTAGTGGGTATTCATCACAGGAATATTTTTAATTAAAAAACTGCCTGTCGCTTCTGCTTGGAATGCTCCGGTGTTTCCGTTGATTGTCCATGTTCCTGGAATAGATGTTGTCTGGGCAGATGGCCAGGCAGGGGATTCACAGGCCACTTTGCTATTTTGGTAATCATACCAAAGGGAAACACCATCAGAAGGCCAGTTATATGTAACCGAGTATTTTACACCAGTAACTTTATAATTTGAGCCAGATGATTTTGTTGACTTAGCGGATCCTTCTGCAGATCCACCCGAAATAAAAAACGGAAAGCTTTTACAACTTACAAATACATATAAGTTATATGTGCTTCCTGCTGCTAAAGTATCTAACTCAGTACTCACTTTACCAGCTGGGTTCATTTTTTTGTTTTCCAATTTAAGTGTATTAGAAACCGCTTTAGTAGTTTTTTCTGATGCGTCTCCACATATCATGGTAAAATTATCCTTTTCATTAATTTTTCTTGCCGCGATACTTTGGCTGGTATTTACCACCTGTACGCAATATTTTCCATTATATTCTACAACATTACATATAAGGTCTCCATTATTGCCTGAATAAAAATTTGCACCCTCAATATTGCGCCCATCATTCGTGTTGATATTGATTTCTTCTATAGGGAACACATAAGGCTGTCCCTGATATACAAAACTGATTTTATCTTCAGAAATATTCAATGGAACATTGTTCTCAATGATTTCTCCCGAATACGAATCCATCGCCGTAACAATTTTTTCTGGTTTCTCTTCTGCATACACATTCATATTTCCGGCAAAAGCCAAAGCTAGAGCCAATACTAAACTAATAGTTTTTTTCATTCTAATCCTCCTCGCCTTCGTAATCTTTTTAATTGTACTGCCAACATTCCTAATTGAAACTGTGAATTTAATCAGTAGCTTTATGATTCCTGCATTGCCGTTAAACGTAACATTTTCTTTATATCTTTTAAGGACGGCTAATCACATATATAGCTGCATCCAGGAAGAATAACTCCGATTTATCTTCCAATGTGGGGCAACGACACACCATTTTTGATGCGTATTGGATTTGGCAGCATAAACTTATTATGCAATTTACTCATTATAGTTGGAAATTAAACTATTCTGCTGTGCGGCTATGGATATCCTTTTGGCTTTTTCCGGCTGTCTGCTTTAAGAGCATCCGGGATTTTAGGATCAAACATACCAATAAATCCAGATTTTCCAACTGCATGCTTTCCGGCAAAAATTGCAAAATTTCCAATGGTTCTTTTCAAGCTGGCTTTCATGCAACTCCTCCTCAATTGATATTGATAGTATATTCCATAATGAATCTGAACTTCCAGATTTTGAATAAACGGCATTCTGAAAAGAAAAAACGTGTTTTTTATGCCAAAAAGAGACGTTTTTTCTGTAATAAGTGTTGATTTAAAGTGATTTTTGTATTATAGTACATTTTAAAGAATATATTATTTTTTTGAAGATTTTTTTGAAGATAATATATTATAGAAAGGATTTTGATATCGATATGCAGATACTCTCATGCTTTTTAAGTACTTTTGTTTATTTGCTTCCAGTATGCTGCTTTTTGCCGGTTCAATTAAAAAACAGACAGATATTCTGCCTGTTTCTGATGCAGTTTATCAGCATACTGCTTATTGGGTTTGTGTTTGGTAACGTCGGTGCTGTTTTTTTGCTCCTAAGCACATGTATTTACATAGCTTATATTGATTCTAACTGGTTGTTCAACAGCTGCATTTATATTGCATCTTACCTTTTTTTTGTAATATTGGATAATATTTACTTTATTGTATGGGATGTGTTTTTCAATCCGATTGCAGATTTTCTGTCCAATCCGCTAAATTATTTGATATATGCTATTTCATATAGTTTACTCATTTTCTGCATATGCCTGATTACCGGGCATTTTTTGCGCCCTGTTCTGCGCAGGATAGAGAGCAGCGTTTCCGGGCATCTTCTGCTGCTTATCGCAGTCAGTCTGGGAGCCTGCCTGTTTGTTTGTATATTCAATATTGTAATGGGTGAGCAAGTCGGGTATAGCAGTAAAGTGGTAGCGTTTAATTGTATTTTGCTTATCTGCTATTTTACTGTCAGCAGCATTTTAATTGTAAATATTGTCAAAATACATATGGAAAAATTGAATATGGATATGCGCCAGGATTCTTATGACAGACTGCAGGAATATACAAATCAGATTGAAGATATGTATTCCTCGCTTCGATCGTTTAAACATGATTATTCCAACATTATGCTCTCTATGTCGGGTTATATAGAATTGGGCGATATGGAAGGGCTGAAATATTATTTTGAACGGGAAATTCTTCCATTGAGCCAGGATATTACGAAAACCACAGCGCATTTTAACCAGCTGATGAATATTAAGCCTGCGGAGCTGAAAAGTATTGTTTCATCAAAATTATTATATGCGGCGGAACGGAATATTCATGTAAGCATAGAAGTGATGGATGAAGTTGAGGATATTCCGGTAGACATGATCGATCTGTCCCGTATGATAGGAAATTTTCTGGACAATGCAATTGAAGCTGCTATAGAAAGTGCCAGTCCTTCGATCCGGTTTGCATTGATTCATCTGGATAGCCAATATATTTTTATTATCTCCAATTCCTTTCTTGACAGGGGGCTTTCCTGTGCGTCGCTGGCCAAACCGGATGTATCTACAAAAGGACCGAACAGGGGGCTTGGCCTGTATAATGTCCATAAAATAATTGAGAAATATAATTACATTTTTTTGGATACAGAGATCCGGGATGGCGCTTTTGTGCAGCGGCTTCAGATCTTCCAGCCTGACTTACAAATAATAGGGGCGGCATGTTAATGCCGCCTGTTTTTCAGGTATGACGGTAAAAGTGACAGGGTTTCAAAGACTACGGCAATGAACAGTAAATAGGGGATGTGCTTCATATAAATCGCCATAACGATCGTCAGAATGAGATAAACAGAAATAATCCATATTGCCATCCTTTTCAGCTTTCCAAAGTTTTCTTCCGAAATAGGATTATTTTCTGTCCCCTGTGGCCCAATGACTGCAAGTATGGCAAGGCATACGATATAAATCAGAATGATATGTGCTAGGCGCATATGCAGATGCCGGGAGATCAGGATGCCTGATGTTACAAAAGTTTCGGTTGCCAGCAAACAGGCGAAGCTTCTTTTAAAATGTATGCCGCCAGCGGCTATTTTTAAGACGCCGTATGCTGCCAGAAGAATGACAGCTTCCTGGAACATTCCGGTTAGTCTGGCAATTATCAGGAGTGTGCCCATCATAATTATATTATGAAGCAGAACCTGCATTCCGAGAATCATTTGCAGCCGTTCTATATCGTTCCACATTGTTTTGTCGGTATCCAGATAGCTGACAAGTTTCGTTGCAATCATTTCCATATCGCATGCCTCCTTACCGGGGTGTGTCTCAAACGTATTGGTGGCGTTCTGATCCTATCATAGCAGGTTTGGAGTATTTTTATAATAATTAGAATAAACGTCTGGTTTTCATGAATTTTTGTCAGGCCGGATACGTTTATTCTTTGTATTGCGACGCTTATTCTTTCTCTCATGCTGCAAAGGGAATTATTGTATAATAATAAGGGGTTATAACTGCAACGTCCATGATAATGCGTAAGGCGGGAATAACTGCATAGTTTAGAGATGAGGAGTGATACGACATGCTTGATATCTATATTTGTGAAGATGATCAGAAGCAATTAAAGCTGTTTCAGAAGTATATTTCAGATACTGTTATGATTGAAGGGTTCGATATGAGAATCACACAGGCGGTATCCGATCCGCACGAGCTGCTGAATGCACTTTCGGGCGCGGAGAATACGGGGGTGTTCTTTCTGGATATTGATTTAAAATCGGATATGGACGGTTTGTCCCTGGCACAGCAGATTCGGCAGATACAGCCGCGCTGTTTTATTATTTTTATTACTTCCCATTCGGAAATGAGTTTTCTTACATTCCAATATAAAGTAGAAGCCCTGGATTTTATAATCAAAAGTAAACCGGAGTTTGTCAAAGCAAAAATACACGAATGCCTTCTGGACATTGAGCAGAAATATACGTCGCTGCATAATGCTGTCTGCCGGACGTTTACGATTGATCAGAATGACAGGCGTACTGTTTTCGATTATAATGATATTATTTTTTTTGAAACTTCCCATAATATCCATAAAATCATATTGTATGCCCAGAAACGGGTTCTTGAATTTGCAGGGCAGTTAAAAGAGATCGAAAAACAGCTGGACAAACGTTTTTACAGATGCCACAGATCGTATATCATTAATACGGATCATATTTCAGAAATTGATTTTGATCTGCTGGAGGTGCATATGGACAACGGGGAGATTTGCCCGGTTTCCGTTAGGCTAAAGAAAGGGCTGAAAAAGTACGTCGGCAGGAATTAAAGCCGTTACCAGAAATATCGGGAAAAAACTTTTCCTACATGCATGAAGATATTTTTTTGTCATTGGAAACGAAGCTCATCGTTTGACAATATTGCAGAGAATAACTGCATGGAGGAAAAGTAATCCCTGATAACTTCATTATTCCTGCAAAATTGCCGACATAGTATATAATGAGTAATGCGTTACAGGCACAGCAGGAAGACGAGGTAGAACAGATGAAGATTGAGAATAATGTGTTAGGGCGGAAGGTACAGAATGAGCAGCCGTTTGCGAGGGCAGGCGTTGCCGCAGCGGCATCGTTTGAAAAGAGTGCAAAGGCAAAGTTTGACGCACTGGATAAGTCTGCGCGTGTGGGGCAGACGGGATATGGGAAAGAAGAGCTGATGGCAAGGAGTGCGCTTGAGGAGCTGGAAGAGAAGTTTGGCGGCCAGATGGACGCCGCAGCCCGGAAGAACCAGATGGCGGTGCTCTCCAATACGATGACGCCGGAGGATTATAAAAAGGCGCAGGAGCAGGGATTTTCGATACATAATACAGGGAGCGAGACGATTGTCACGGTGTCGGATGAGATTAAGGCGCAGCTGGCGAAGGCCGGAGTGGACGTTTCCAATATGGGCGGCAGCCTGACAAAGGAGCAGTTGGAGGAACTGAGCGGAAGCATTGCGGCGGCAAGCCAGCTGGAGCGTTATTTTGAAGCCGCGGATCTTCCGGCGACGGAAGAGAATATGACCGAGGGATTTCAGGCTCTTGGGCAGGCGCGCGAGCTGCAGCCTTTGTCTAAGAATGCGATTAAGTATATGCTGGACAATCATCTGAATCCCAGTATTGCAAACCTTTATCTTGCGGAGTTTTCGGGAAATGCGGTTTTGCCGGAGGAGGAAGAAATTGCATTTGAAGCGATAAAAGGCCAGGTGGAACAGGTGATTGCAGCGGCGGGTTCTCAGGTGAATGAGCAGACTTTGTCGGATGGAGCATGGATGATCCGAAACCGGATTGCGCTTACCGTGGAGAATTTTTCTTATATGCAGAAGCTTTCCGGGCTGAATCTGCCGGCGGAGGATGCCGAGATTGCTTCGGCGATTGTGGAGGCGGTTGCGGAAGGCGAGCGGCCGATGGACGCTATGCTGCTGCCGGAATATACGATAAAAGGCCAGGCGGAACATGCGGTTGAAGTGGTTACGGGCGCTTCCGATGAAGATCTTGCTTATCTGGTTTCTAACCATATGGAGCTTACAATAGAAAACCTGGAGCAGGCGGCGGCTCTCCGCAGGCAGGGAGCGCAAAAAGCCGCAGAATCCGCAGAGATTCCGTCAGAAGGGCGCGGCGTACAAAAAGCCGCAGAATCCGCAGAGGTTTCGGCAGCGGGGCGTGGCACGGGACAACAGGCATCTGTGGCTGCAGATGAAAATCTGGCTCTGCTGACAGCAAAGCGTGTGCTGGAAGAAACCCGTCTTGCAATGACAACGGAGGCAAACCGGGCTCTGTTAAAGCGAGGGATTTCGATCGATACCAAACCGTTAGAGGAACTGGTGGAGCAGTTGAAAGAGCAGGAGAACAGCTACTATAAGGCATTGCTGGGAGAAAGTGAAAAAGCGGCGTCTTCTTCTATGGCGGAACTGTTTGAAGAGACAACGCAGAAAGTTTCCGATTTAAAACAGATGCCGGCGTATGTCCTTGGTATGCGCGGGTACCGCCTGGATACGGTAAACGGCCTGCATGAAGCAGGAAGCGCGTTAAAGAGTGCAATGGAGAAAGCCGGAGAAAGCTATGAAACGCTGATGACGGCGCCGCGGCGGGAGCTGGGGGATTCCATTCAGAAGGCATTTGCCAATGTGGATGATATTTTACGGGATCTGAACTTGGAAACGAGTGAGGCAAACCAGCGTGCAGTGCGGATTCTGGCATATAACAGCCTGGAAATCAATGAAGAATCGATACTGACGATGAAAGCCGCGGATGAGCAGGTGCAGCGGACATTTTCCAATCTGACTCCGGCAGCAGTCCGGGAGCTGATCCGCCAGGGCAGCAATCCTTTGGATATGAATCTGGAGGAGTTAAACCAGCAGGTAAAAGCTATCCGGGAAACGGTACATGATACCGATACGGAGCGGTTTAGCGAGTATCTTTGGAAGCTGGATCAGAATCATGGGATTTCACCGCAGGAGCGGGAATCATTTATCGGTGTCTACCGTCTGATGAATCAGATAGAAAAAACAGACGGCGCGGCTATTGGTGCGCTTGTCAGCCAGGGCGCGGAATTTACCATGCGCAATCTGCTGACGGCGGTGCGGAGCGCAAAGAAGAGCGGAATGGAGTATACGGTAGACGATGATTTTGCAGGTGTGGATTCGGTTCAGGGTGATTCCAAATCCATTACGGATCAGATTGAAACGGCATACCAGGCGGGCTGCATGAAGGATGTTATGGAGACATTGACGCCGGTTACGATGCAAAAGCTTCTGGAAAGCCCTGACTGGGAGAACTATACGCCGGAGCAGCTCAAAGAGGCGCTGGCGGATTATGCAAAAGAAGAGGCGGCGCAGGAGAATCAACTGAACGATGCTTATGCCAGAGAGCAGTTAGAGGAACTGAAACAGGCTGCCGCTGCGGATGAAGACGTATACCGGTTTTTATCCCGTTACGAGCTTCCGAATACCGTGAGCAATATTCTGGCGGTGAACCGCTTTATCAACAGACGCAGCCAGGTATTTTCCCAGGTGTTCAACAGCGACGACGTGTTCTCCGGAGAACAGGTGGATTTTGAAGGCATTAAAGAGGAGATTCTGGGGCGTTTTGCAAATGCGCTGAAGACGCCGAAAGAAATGGCGGCTGCCCAGGAAGTCCTGGCGGAAACAGCTGAAAATGTCATGAAAACAATGCTTGCGGACGACGAGCACATCACCAGTATGGATATCCGGGAATTAAAGCTGATGAATACCCAGATTTCCATTGCGGGAAAACTGGCGCAGGATGAGGAATATACCATTCCGGTACTGGTAGGGGATGAAGTTACCAATATCTCTTTGAAAATTGTCCGCGGCGTGAAGAAAAAAGGCATGGTAGAAGTGATGTTTGAAACGGCGAAAACCGGAAAGGTAGCAGCCAGCATAGAAGCCAGGGAAAATGGCATTTCCGGCCTTGTAGCGGTCGATGATCCCAGGATGAAGCAGCTGCTGGAATCCAATATGCCGGAGTTTATCCGGGAATTTGGGGAAGAGGAGGGCTCCGGGCATACCTCTGTGCCATTTGGCAAAACGGAGGGTGATATACAGGTAGCTTATGTGGAAAGTATAAACTTTTCCAGATTTTCCAAGAATTTCAGCCGTACAGACGACACGGAGCAGACCGATGCAGAGATGTACGAAGTACAGACGGCAAGGCTTTATAAAATTGCAAAGAGCTTTATTGAACATGTTAAGAAACTGGAAATTTAAACCGATATAGAGTGCAGGAAAAGATTTTTTACAGGGATGTAGCAGCATAGCATGGATGCAGACGAACAGGAAGGTGCAGAGAATGAAAGTAAACCACAATATGGCGGCGACAATTACGAACGCCCAGCTGCTGAAGACGGAAAACAGCCTCTCAGCCGCAATGGAACGGTTATCTTCAGGGCTGAAGATTAACCACGCAAAGGACGATCCGGCCGGGATGGCGATCAGCAATAAGATGCAGGCGCAGATTGACGGCCTGTCCCAGGCTTCCCAGAATGCGTCGAACGGTATCAGCGTCCTGCAGATTGCAGATACGGCTCTGGGAGAAATTACAGCCATGCTGCAGCGTATGCGGGAGCTGTCCGTACAGGCTGCGACAGATACGAATCAGTTAGAGGATCGGGAAGCGATGCAGGAAGAGATTGAATCTCTGGCGGAAGAGGTAGATCGTATTTCAAGAGATACCGAGTATAACACCAAGAAATTATTAGACGGGACGTCCGATACCCGTGTTTACAGCGACGGGATTTCCAGAATGGCGATTTCCGATACGGTGAAACCGGGAACTTATAAACTGTCAGTGAACAGCGCTGCGACACAGGGCGCGGCTGTGACAAGGACAACTGCAGGCACAATCCCGGAAGGCTCTGTTGTAATCAATGGATTTGAGATTAAGTTTTCACAGGGAGAGAGCGCGGAAAGCGTATTTGAAAAGCTGCGCGAAGGCGCGGAGAAGGCGGACGCAAGCCTGCTTATTGTCAATAATCCGCCGCCACAGGATTATGACCAGTATCCGACTACCGCAGGATTTGAGGGGCTTGTAAAGGAATTTGATTTTGGGGACAGCCTGGCGTTTGTATCCAATCAGTTTGGCGCTTCCTCTATGATAGATATTCAGTGCAGCAGCGATGATCTGAAGACATTTCTTGGGCTGGACGTTATGAACATCCAGTTTAACGGCGACGATGCGGATGTCGAACTGGATTTATCGGATGGTTCCTCTTTTGGAGCGCAGGCGACGCTTGTGATGGATGGGAATAAAGCCAGAATTACAGATATCGGCGGATTTGAAATGAACTTTATGATAGAGGCCGGAAAGACCGGGGATATGGAGATTGAGGTTACAGATATCGGGACGATGACATTACAGATCGGCGCGAACGAGCATCAGACCATGGATGTACGGATTCCGGAGGTTTCCGCGGCGACGCTGTATCTGGATGAAATTGATGTGACAAAGGTAAAAGGCGGAGATGAGGCGATTACAAGGCTGGATAAGTCGATTGAAATTGTTTCCTCTGTTCGTTCGGCGGTCGGTGCGTACCAGAACCGTCTGGAATACGCGGTAGAAAGCCTGGATGCGTCCAATGAGGATATGACACAGGCGATTTCACGGATTTCGGATGCGGATATGGCAGCGGAAATGACCGAATATACAAAATATACTGTGCTGCAGCAGGCGGCAACTTCCGTACTGGCACAGGCAAATGATATTCCGCAGTCCGTGCTTCAGTTATTACAGTAATCGCATGAGGCGGGTGAAGCGATGAGACAGGAACAGATACAGAATTTTACCAGGAGAATCAGCCAGTCCAACCGGGGCGGGCTGGTTGTGGTAACATATGATATTATACTTGCCTATATCGAAGATGCCGAAACAGCGTATGCGTCTGCAGATTATACGGGATTCCGCGAGAATCTCGTCAGGGCGCAGCGCGGAGTGGACAGGCTGATACAGACGCTTGACTTTAGCTACAGTGTGTCAGGTGAACTGTATCCGCTGTATGTGTTTGCAAAAGAAGCCATGGCGAAGGCTATTGTGAAAAAGAGCCAGGATGAGTTAAAAGGGGCAAAAGAGGTTCTTGTGAACCTGCAGGCAGCTTTTTCGGAAGCCGCCATGCAGGATCGTTCCAACCCCTTAATGCAGAATACCCAGCAGGTATATGCAGGTATTACATACGGCAAGCATAATTTGACAGAGACATTTCAGGAACCGGAAACTTCCAGAGGATTCTTCGCGTAAGAATCCTCTATTTGTTTTACCCGGCTTAAAAGAAACTTGTAGCGCATTTGTACAGACTGCACCTCATAGATATAGCAGTCGATCAAATCCGGTTCAATGACGTTAGAGAGTTTCATATAAGCAGAATCCAAATCCTCTTTGGTCCGGTCTAAATCCTCTAATAACAGTGCATAACGTTTGTCGCCAAATATGCTGTTTTCAAGAATCCGATTCATAGCATCCCCGCTTTCTTACCATTCCATAGCAGCCGCAGTTATGGAACGATAGTTGTTGTAACTATAAAGCCAAGGGCCGTATAGTTACATGCTGTTTATTTAAATTATAGTCAGAAGACAGGCAGAGTATACAAAAAAAGGCATATTTATCAAAAAAAAGTATATATTGTATCAAGAAAGGTTCAAAGGAACTGTAAAAACGTATGGATACCAAAACAAGTATGCTGATTATGGCAGGAATCTGTGTGCTGGTGCTTGTCATTGGAATATTAAGACGAAAAGCAGAAATTGTTTTAAATTTTCTGGTGCGTACAATTGTAGGGGCTATGGCGATTTTTTTTGTCAACCTGACTCTGGCGGAACTGGGGATCGAGGGAATGGTCGGCATTAACCCGCTTAGTCTTTTGACAGTCGGAAGCCTTGGTACAGGCGGCTTTGCGCTGCTTTACGGGATTGTTTTTTATCATATGCTGTGAAAATTTCACAAAAATACAAAAGTTGTCAGAAACCTCTGGACAAATGAGAGAACAGAGGATATAATGCAAAACATCAAAGACAGAGAAGAGGTGATGGATCAGGTAAGTGGGAGGTATCAGATTAGTATTGCTGTTTGCTTTGCTGAGTATGGCGGCGGTACAGGACGTCCGGTCTGGCAGGATTTCCAACAGACTGATTGCTGCAGGTCTTATGATTGGGATTGCAATTCAGATACTGGAATACCAGATGTGGGGCGTGTACTATTTTCTTAGGAACATTTCAGTTCCTGTGATTCTTTTTTATCTATTATTTCAAATGCGTGTCCTTGGGGCAGGCGACATCAAATTATTTTCCATGATAGGCAGTTTTCTTACAATTTGGGAATTATTACGATGCATGTTTTATGGTTTTCTGGCTGCAGGAGCAGGAGCGGTTTTATTTTTGGCGGCCGATAAAAGAAGGTGGCAGAGGCTTTGGTATGGTGTGAAATTTTTTCGGGATTTTGTGCGCACCGGGAACGTGCAGCCGTATTGTCCGCCGTATAAAGAGGAAGCGCTTTCTTATGCGTTTTCTGTTCCGGTATTGGTTGGAACGATCTGGGCGCTTTATTTGTAACTGTTCAGCCTTCCGGCTTCACTGTTACCTTTATTTTGCATAGTAGATGTGAAAGGCGGAATCATTGGAAAGAAAAAAGTGAGGTGTATAGTTGATTCAGTTAAAAATTGCATTTTTAGACGAGGAAGGAGCGTATTTAGAACAGCTGAAAGCATATCTGATTCGAAAGCGGGACGTATTTTTTAAAGTATTTACGTTTTCAAAGGCAGAGGCGTTTCTTTCCTGCAAAGAGCGGGCGGAATTTAACGCGGTTGTGATGACAGCCCCTTTTTGGGACAGAGTGGACGGGCATACGGGGAAGGCGAAAAAAATATGGTTCTGTGAAGGAACAGAGGAAGCGCCGGAAACGGGATGTCTGCAGGTAGCAAAGTATCAGTCGGCGGAGAAATTGCTCAGCCGGATATCGGCGATGCTCTGGCAGGAAGAGGCGGAGGAGAAGATACAGTTCCAGGAGAATGCGGCGGAGCTTGTCGGGATTTATTCTCCGGTGCATCATGAGAATCAGGTGCTGTTTGGTATGACAATGGCACAGATTTTAGGAGAAACGAGGAAGGTATTGTATGTCAATCTGATGGAGCACAGCGGTTTTTATCAGCTGACAAAGACAGAGTGTACGGAAGATATCGGCGATCTGCTCTATGGCATGATGCAGAACGGGCACGATTTTGCAGCGGGACTGCACCGTATCCGCCGGAGTTTCCGGAATTTTGATTATATTCCTCCGGCAGTCAATCCAGAGCATTTATCGGAAATTTCCAAGGCGCTGTATGAACAGCTTTTGATGGCGCTGAAAAACCGCAGCGGATATGATGTGGTTATGGTGGATTTTGGCATGGTATTTCTGGGATTTGCGGAAATGCTCCCGGCTTTTGGCAGTTTTTACTGCCTGGGGAAAGACGGTATGTTAAACCGCTGCCGGATGGAAGAATTTTTGGATTATCTGGGCAGGGAGGGAGAGCAGACGGCGGATCGTATGAACCGCCTGCTGCTGCCGGAGCCTGCAGCTTATGCAGCGGACGGGAATCTTCTGGAGCACAGCCTGTATGGCGGAATGGGGGACTATATCCGCAGATGTCTGTATGGAGGGGCAGCAAGTGGAGAGTGATTATTATTTTACAGTAAAAGACGCTATACTGCGGGAACTCGATCACAGCAGAGAGCTTTCCGATCAGGAATTGCAGGACTGCATTGAGCGGGAACTGGGAAGGCTGGATAAAAGCGTGCGGATGTCTTTTCCGATGCGTGCGCAGATTTCAAAAGATTTGTTTGCGTCATTCCGGAAATTCGGAGTACTGCAGGAGTTGATTGAGGATGAAGAAGTAACGGAGATTCTGGTAAACGGCCCGTTTCGGATTTACTATGAAAAGGCGGGAGAACTGCATTTGTTTTCCAAGACTTTTTCCGGCGAAGAGGAGCTGGCGGATTTGATACAGGCAATTTGTGCCGGGGGAAACCGCATGGTAAATGAGGCGTCTCCAATTGTAGATACCAGGCTAATTGACGGTTCCCGTGTCAATATTGTGCTGCATCCGGTTTCCCTGGACGGTTCGTCTGTTTCGATCCGGAAGTTTTCGAGGGAACCGATGAATATGGAACGGCTGCTGGCCTACGATTCCTTGTCAGAGGAAATCGCTGCTTTTTTGGAAAAACTGGTTAAAGCAGGATATAACATATTTGTTTCCGGAGGAACAGGCTCTGGCAAAACGACGTTTCTGAATGCGTTATCTGAGTTTATCCCAAAGGAGGAACGGGTTATTACAATTGAAGATTCCGCAGAGCTGCAGTTAAACGGGATTGAAAATCTGGTGCGTTTGGAAACCAGAACGGCGGGGTTTGAGGGAGTCAAATCAATTGAGATACGGGATCTGATTAAAACAGCGCTGCGTATGCGGCCAAGCCGCCTGATCGTCGGGGAATGCCGCGGGGCGGAAGCGATTGATCTCCTAAGCGCCAATAATACGGGTCATTCCGGCAGTCTTGGGACTGGACATGCAAACAGTGCGTGGGATATGATCTGCCGATTGGAAACTATGGTTCTGACAGGGATGGAGCTGCCGGTGTCCGCTATCCGGGGGCAGATTGCATCCGGGATAGATTTGTTTATTCACCTTGGAAGGCTGCGGGATAAGAGCCGGAAAGTGTTGGAAATCGCAGAGCTTAACGGCGTTGTGGATGGAGAAATCCGGTTAAACGTACTATATCGGTTTGTGGAGACAGGAGAGCAGGGAGGGAAGATACAGGGCAGATGGGAAAAAACAGGCAAACTGCTTCACAGGGAAAAATGGCGGGCGGCAGGGTTTTAAAACTGAGATTTCTGCTGCTGCAGACGGCAGTGTCCTTTGGGGTAAGCGGGGCTGTGGCGGGGCTGTTTTACAATTCCCCATGGGGGATGTGCAGCCTTCCGGCAAGCTTTTATCTGACCGGTGCGGTTTTACAAAAACACCGGCAAAAGAAGACGCTGGGGCGGCTGAATCTGGAATTTAAGGATTATATATATGCCGTAAGCGGTGCGCTTTGCGCGGGCTATTCCATAGAACGGGCATTTGTAACGGGGCTGCAGGATATCCGGCAGCTGTATGGGGAGGATTCGCTTCTTGCTGAGCAGCTTGACGCAATGGAGCAGCGGCTGGGGATAAAGGAGCCGATCGAACATATTTTAAGTGATTTTGCAAAAAAAAGCGGAAGCGAGGATATAGAAAATTTTGTGGAAATCTTCTGTTATGCCAAACGGGGCGGCGGTGATTTTATCCATATCATCGCAACGACGATCAGCCGGATTTGTGACAAAATAGAAGTGTCAGAGGAAATCCATACTGTGATGGCGGAAAAAGCCCTTGAGCAAAAAATTATGTGTGCCGTGCCGCTTGGAATCCTATTGTTTTTCCGGGCGACTTCGCCGGAGTTTATCGGCAGGCTGTATGGAAACCTGCTGGGAATCGGGATTATGTCGGCGGCATTGCTGCTGTATGGTGCGGCATGGTTTTTGGGAATGAAAATTGTGGAGATTGAGGTGTAGAAATGATTTGGTGCATTGGAGTATGCGTATTTCTGGTTTTGGGCATGGCCCTTTTGTATAAGCGGTCAGTCTGGCAGAAAATACGAAGCCCCTGTATAACGCTGCTGGCATTTGCGGCTCTTGGTATTCTGGCGGAGTTTGCGGCAGGAACGGATTCCGGGGGAATGGAAGCAGGAACGATCCAAAGAAAAGAACCGGGCGGCGGGGAACTGGAAACAGAGGCGGTTGTGTATCTGCAGCAGTCGGATACGGAATACACGATCCAGCTTGGCATACCAGAACGGAAATATCGGAAATCAGAGGAGCAGGCGCTGCTTGCCGCTGCAGTGGAAGAGATTCAGCAGACGTTTTGCGGCCAAAACAGTTCCCTGGAACAAATTGTGACAAATCCCCGGATTTTGGACAGCTATCAGGAAGGGGCTGTATCTGCGGAATGGCTGTTTTCGGACAGAGAGGTTATTTCCATGGAGGGTGAGATCGATCCAAACGCGTTGAGGGAACAGGCGCAGGAAGTGGAAGCGGCGGTGACTCTAAGGTGTGGGGACAGCGAGGAAGAATATCGGTTTTCTTTTCAGATTGTGCCTAAAGAAAAAAGCAGGCGGGAACAGACCGTCCGGGAAATTGAAAAAAAGATTGGCTTACAGGAGGAGACAGAAGCTGTCGTAAGACTGCCGGAGACGGCTGGCGGAGAACGGATTGAATGGCGGAATGTGGATGCTGCACCGTCCCTGGAATTTCTGGGGCTTGGTATACTGGCTGCTTTTGCTACAGCATATTCGGCAAAGGAACGGCAGGAGAAAAAGCTTCAGAAACGAAAGAACCGTCTTTTTCTGGCCTATCCGGAATTTGTAAGTAAGTTATCACTGCTGCTTGGCGCGGGGATGACGATATCCGGGGCGCTGCGGAAAATGAATGAGATGTACCAGCGGCGGAAGGCACAGGGCGGCAGGGAAGATGCCGTATATGAGGAGCTGCATCAGATGATTTGCGAAATGGATAACGGAGTGGGAGAACTGCGTGCGTACCAGAAATTTTCAGAACGCTGCGACCTGCAGCCATATCGAAAACTGGTGTCGCTTCTGATTTCCGGTCAGAAAGTCGGCAACCGGAAACTGTTGGAACAGTTAAATGAAGAAGCGGACAGAGTATTTTCAGAGCGCAGGAACGCAGCGCGGCGGCTGGGAGAAGAAGCGGGCACAAAGCTGCTGATACCGATGATGCTGATGCTTGTGATTGTAATGGGAATTGTCATAATACCCGCCTTTTTGTCGATTTATGGCGTATAGCATTTCAATAGTTTGATTGGAGGAACAAAATGAAAACATGGAACGAATTTTTAATGGAAGAAGAGGCAAACGGAGTGGTAGAGGTTATTTTGATTCTTGTAGTTTTAATCGGAGCGGTTGTAATTTTCCGAAAACAGCTGCAGGCGCTGGTAAGCGATCTGATGAGTTCAGTGGAGAAAAAAGCAAAAGCTGTGCAGTAACAGCTAAGCGGCAGGAGGCGTCCGTTACGGTTCCCCTTTGTATTGCGCTTACAATACTGGCCGTATTGATTTTAGGGCTTGTGGAAGGCGCACGGTTTTATGGCCTGAGAACGGATGCAAAAGAGTGGGCGGAGCTGACGACAGAATCACTGTTTGCAGGGTATCAGCCATTCCTGTTTGAAACATATGATATGTTTTTTCTGGATGGGCATTTTGGAGGCGGCAGCTGGAATCTGGCTGCCGCAGAAGATGAAATGGAAGCGTTGATCAATGAAAGTGTTCTCGCATCCGGCCCAAACGAAGGGAGCTGTTTTTACCGTATGGGCGTATCAAATGTGGAAATCACCAGATACAGGCTGGCAGCGGACGAAGCGGGGAATGTATTTGAGATGCAGGCAGCAGAGGCGATGAAGCAGAGGATTGGAAAGCAGGCGGCAGAACAGCTGCTTGGGCAGATCAAAGATGTAGAGAAAAAAGAGGCGGAAGGCGGCGATCCGGAGAAGTCGATTGCGGATGCAAATACAGTATTGGAAGAACTTGCCAATGCAGCCCAGACGGAATCCGAAGGGCAGACACAAGATGCGCAAGAGACAAATACACAAGAAATTACGCTGCCAAAAACAGAGGTAAAAGAAAATCCGCTGGATACCATAAAAACCATCCGCAGCCAGGGAATCCTCGCATTGACGCTTCCCAAGGGGAAAACTGTCTCCGCAAAAACAATTTCTGTGGATAACTGCATGACAAAACGAAACTGCCGGAAAGGGAACTATAAACAGGCAAAAAGCCCGGGCTGGTATGAACGGATTCTGATGCAGGAATTTATCAAATCATTTGCCGGAAACGCGGTATCGCCAAATGAAAAAGGCGTGCTTTCCTATGGGCTGGAATATGTTATCTGCGGAAAAGGCAGTGATGAAGAAAACCTGAAAGGAACGGTAAACAGACTTCTGCTGCTAAGGGAGGGAGCCAATTTTGTGTATCTGCAGAGTGATAAGGCAAAGCAGGCGGAGGCGATGACAGCCGCGACAGTGTTTGCCGGGATTGCAGCCAACCCGGCAGCGGTTCCTCTGATACAGCAGGGAATTTTGGCAGCCTGGGCTTATGTGGAAAGCATCTGTGATATAAAAGCGCTGCTTTCCGGCGGAAAAGTCCCGCTGGTCAAGGACGCCGCATCCTGGAAAACAGATTTGTCGAAATTAGTCGAATCCGTACAGGCGGAATATGGAGGAGAAACAAGGGGGCTTACCTATGAAAACTATCTCGACGCGCTGTTATACGGAAAAACGGTGAAACAGGCGGCATACCGTACCATGGATTTAATGGAAAAAAGTATGCAGAAAAGAAATGAATACGCAAAATGCAGATTGGATGAAATGATTGTGGGGATCAGGGCGGAAGTAGAACTGGAAGCGGATACGCTGTTTCTGGGAATATTTGGAGAAGATCCGGCAGGAGGTTATCATTTTTTGGAGAAGACAGAGTATGCATATGGAGAATAAGCGCTATAAAGGCATCGGGCTGTGTGGAGCAGAATGTGGGAAGACAGGATATGTATGCCAGATACAGGGAGAAAAGGAAATACGGATACAGGAAGGTGCCTCTTCTTTCGCGTTAAATGACAAAATCTCTCTGCCTGTAACCAATATTGTGAAAATTATGCTGCGAAAAATACAGAAAGAGGCGCCGCCCTGTATCCGTATGGAAGCTTCTTATATGGCGGAATTAGCTGTGGCGCTTCCGTTTTTTACCGGATTTATGGTGGCTTTGCTATTCTTTTTTCAGGCGCTTATGGTTCAGCAGGAGGTGGGAAACGCACTGCTTGCAGCGGGAAGGGAGCTGTCTGTGCTCGCCTGCGAAGCGGATCTTGGAAACGGAGGCGGGATACTGTCCGCGAAAGCGCTGACGATAAAGCATCTGAAGGGGAACCAGGCTGCAGAACAGTTTGTCAGAGGCGGCAGAGCTGGGATTGCATTGGCTGGATCGGATTTTTCGGGAAATTACATTCATCTGCAGGCGGATTATAAACTGCGGCTTCCGATTGGCCTGTTTGGGAAGCGGGATATTAAGGTGACGCAAAAGCTAACATGCAGGAAATGGACAGGGCGAAGCAGCGGGGACGGCGCAGAGGAGCAGGAGAAGATTGTATATATCACTCCCAAAGGAAGCGTCTATCATCGGAAGCGGGACTGCAGTTATTTAAATCCTTCAGTCAGAGGCGTTTCGGGGAGCAGTGTTTTTGGACTGCGCAATTTGAGCGGGGAGAAATATTATCCCTGTGAATCATGTATGAAGAAGAAAAAAACGGACATGATGACGGTATACATTACAACATACGGGAACCGTTATCACAGGAAGCGGGACTGCAGTGGAATCAAACGGAGTATACTGGCAATCCGGCTGTCGCAGGCGGGATCGAGAAACGCGTGCAGTAAATGTGGAAAGGGGTAGTTTATGATACAGTCTTATGTGTTGCTTGGCACGTTAGGGGTGCATAGTATTGAGGACATCAGAGAGAGGAAAATTACAGTGACAGTGACGCTGTTCAGCGGAATTGTGGGAATCCTGCTGCATCTTCTGTTTCAGAATCAGAGTATTTTTGCAATGCTTTTTGGGATGGTTCCAGGCATTTTGGTGCTGGCTCTCGGCAGAATAACGCATGGGCAGATAGGAGCCGGAGACGGTATTGTCTTTATGCTGACGGGATTTTATCTTGGCGTTCTGGAGAATATTATGCTGATGCTTTTGTCCTTTACCATGGCTGGTATCTGGGGGTTTCTGATGCTGGCGACAGGACGCTGTAAACAGAATGACAGGCTTCCTTTGATACCGTTTCTGTTTCTGGGATATATGGGGATGCTATTTGGGTAAGGCAAAAGCAGGCGGCGGCAGTCCGGGCAGGCAGGGGCATTAACCCCGCTGGATGCGGCACACGCTTTGTGACAGAATTAGGAAGGCTGCAATGTGAGAACGAAGGAGGAACAAATGAAATCGGAAGCATCTTATACGGTGGAGCTGTCATTGCTTCTGCCAGTTGTGCTGTTTGTACTGTTTGCGCCCGTCTATACCGGATATGCGCTGTACAGCCAGACGGAGCAGGTATCTGTCAGCGGTTGGGATAACACATTTTGTGCAGAAAAGAAAGTACGGAATATAAAACTGGCAGGAGATATTTTGGAGGAATTGAAATGACAGAATACAGGAGGTACCAGGGAAAAAGCTATATGATATGGAAGGGAGAGGCAGTTGCAGCAGGATATGAATACCCTATGCTGACAAAAAACCGGATCATAAGGCTGCTGCCCCTGCAGATTACAAATGCAGATGAAAGTGTGCAGTTTTGGTATGATATCAGTGGAAGGCAGGCTTTCGAGGACTGGGTAAAACTCAAAAAGCCCGGCTGTAATTTCCTGGAAAAACTGATAACGGCATTGGCAGAGGCGATGGAACAGGCCGGAGAATATCTGCTGCATGAAGATGGAATTTCCTTAGAACCGGATCGGATTTTTGTAGATGCAGAGGAAAAAGAAATTGCTTTTTGCTATATGCCTTATGAAAAAAAGGATTTTAAAGAATCGCTGCGTGGGCTGATGGAGTATTATCTGTCCCATATGGAGCATGGCAGCAGGGAGGGAACGCAGAAATGCTATGCGGTATATGAAAAATGCCAGCAGGAGCATACGATGGAGGATTTGCTGAAGCTCTTCTATGGAACGGAAACAGAAGCGGAATATTTACAGGAGGAAGAACGCTGTGAGGAGACATGGGATATGCCGGAGCGAGAAGCAGGGCAGGAGAAAAAGAGAAAAAAATTTCCTGGAGATGTTATAAAGCGGGAGAACGGAGAGGAGAAAAAAAGACGGGGATTTTCGGGAATGGCATGGAAGGACATGCTTCTACATAAAAAGAAGAAGACGTTTGCGCAGGAGTATGCGTTTGAACCGGAAGAATACCAGAGCAAATCCGTGACGCCTACAGTGTTTTTGGGCAGTGAGACAACGCAGATAATTGGAGAATTAAAATATGAAGGAGAAGGAAGCGGGCGGAATCTGCCGATTACAGGCCATGTGTTTTTGATTGGAAGCCAGAAGGGAGAAGTGGATGGAGTAATTTTGGAAGACACAATCAGCAGGATTCATGCTCGGATTACAAAAGAGGGGGACTGTTTTTATCTGGAAGACATGAATTCCACAAATGGCACGTATCGGAACGGCGAGCTGCTGAATTATCGGGAAAGAGTACAGCTTGAAAAGAATGACAGGGTTATATTTGCAAAAGAGAAGTATCGGTTTGTTTAAATTTGCAAAAAATTACGGCATCCTTTATAATAAAAACAAAAAACAGGTGATGCTATGGAAGATGAAGTTCAAAGAAGACTACCATTTGTAACAGTGTGTATGATAGCCCTGAATATTATGATCTGGCTGGTTCTGGAACTGCTGGGGGATACGGAAGACGGGCTTTATATGATGGAACATGGAGCGGCTTATATGCCGCTTATCGTGGAGGAGGGAGAATACTGGAGGCTGGTCAGCTGTATGTTCCTCCACTTTGGAGCAGAGCATCTGATGAATAATATGCTGATTCTGGGACTGACGGGAATCCGGCTGGAATTCACAATGGGAAGCGTCCGTTTTGGGATTTTATATCTGCTCTCCGGGGTGTGCGGCAGCCTGCTTTCTCTGGCCGGGGATATCAGGAGCGCAGATTCGGTGATATCTGTTTCAGCAGGGGCATCAGGAGCAGTATTTGGTGTGATTGGAGGACTGCTTGCGTGGGCCGTGCTGCACAAAGGAAAGGTGGAAGGCCTTACGACAAAGGGATTGTTTGGGATGGCGGCGCTCAGCCTTTATTTTGGGTTTACATCGGGAGGTGTGGATAATCTGGGGCATATCGGCGGTTTAGTCGGAGGATTTGTTTTAGGCTGCATTTTTTCCCTGGAATCAAAAATGCGGAAACATATTGATTTTAGGGAGAAAAATTCATATACTATAGAGTAGGGTATGTTTTTGTACGCCTTGGCGATACGATTTGAGACTGTAAATCAGATATGGAGGATGCGATGAAGATTAATATATACTACGGCGGAAGAGGAGTGCTGGATGATCCGACTCTCTATGTATTGAACAAGATGGAGGATGTGCTGAAAGAGCTGCGCGTTACGGTGGAGCGTTATAATATTTTTGAGCATAAGCACGAAATTTCCACGCTGCCCAATACGTTAAAGGACGCAGACGGCATTATACTGGCGACTACGGTGGAATGGCTTGGGATTGGCGGATTTATGCAGCAGTTTCTGGATTCCTGCTGGCTGTACGGGGACAAAGAGCGGATCAGCTCTCTTTATATGCAGCCAATTGTAATGTCTACTACGTATGGGGAGCGCGACGCGACCGTGACGCTTGAGAATGCCTGGGTGATTCTGGGCGGACAGCCCTGCAGCGGGCTTTGCGGTTATGTAGAGGATCTGGCGTCGTTTGAAATGAACCAAGAATATACGGAGATTATTGAGAAAAAAGCAGAAAATCTTTACCGTGCGATTTCCCAGAAGGTAAAAGCGCTGCCCAGCAGCAATCAGGCAATTAAGCAGACGGTGCTTCGGACGCAGTCTATGGAGCTGACGCCGCAGGAGAGCGAGCAGCTTTCTAAGTATGTGGCGGATGATTCTTATGTGAAGAAGCAGAAAGAGGATATTGAAGAACTGGCTTCGATGTTTAAGGATATTCTGGGCAAGAGCAATGTGTCGGATGATCAGATGTATGTGCAGGATTTTGAGAGCCGTTTCGTACCGGTGGACGGGTTTAAAGCGACCTATCTTTTTATGATAGACGGCAAAGAGCAGCCTCTGCTTTTAGATATCCAGGAAGAGGCTATGGCTTGTTATTATGGAAATGCGGAGAATATCGACGTGTATGCCAAACTGAGCGATGACGCCATGAGCAGTATTGTAAATGGAAGAATGACATTCCAGCGGGCATTTATGACAGGTATTATGACAGCGAAGGGCAATTTTAAAACGCTTCGCATGTTAGACACACTGTTTCATTTTGGATAAGCGCTGTTTAGAATGGGGAGATAAACGGAGAAGGTACAGCCTTCCCCAGGTACGGACTCAACGGTAATGCGGCCTCCGTGGGCTTCTATAATCTGTCTTGTGATTAACAGTCCAAGTCCGGAGCCGCCCGGTTTGGTAGTGGTAAAGGGGGTGAAGAGCCTGGGCAGATAATCTGCCGGGATACCGCCGCCGTTATCACTGAGATCGAGGCGGATACAGGTATCTTCCCTGCTTCCGGTCAGGCGGACAGTTCCGGAGCCATCCATGGCTTCATAGGAATTTTTAACGAGGTTAAAAAGGGCGCGTTTGAGACGATCAGAATCAATTGAGATATCCGGCAGAGATGTCTCAAGACTGATTTGAATGTGAAACATACTGGAATCAAAAGCCGCCGTACAGGAAGCGGCAAAATCCGACAAAAACATATCTAAAGATGTGTCCTGTTGATTTAAATCATCAATCAGGCGGGCAGAGGAGAGTTCCACAAGCATTCGTTTCAGGGCGGAGACTTCTTCCATAGAGTCCTTCCAGTAAGGAAATTCCTTGATTTCAGGATGCGCTTTTTCCACTAATTGCAGGGAACTGCTGATAAATGCAATATTATTTTTGATTTCGTGAAAAATAAGCTGATAATCTTTGATTGTCATAGAAAAACCTCCTGTCGTTTCCTGTTCTTAATTTTGCCGCAATTAGTTTAGCATGTCGGAAAATGCTTTTCAATAAAAACCATGATACAAAATTCGACAGAAAAGGAGAATGATATGATGAAAAACAGTAATTGTATTTTTTGTAAACTGGCGTCCGGGGAGATCCCGACAGATACGATTTATGAGGACGAGCTGTTTCGGGTGATTCTGGATGCCGCACCGGCTTCAAGGGGCCACGCGCTGATTATTCCCAAAGAGCATTACGCAGATTTGTATGAGATTGAAACGGAAACTGCCGGGGAAGCGATGAAGCTTGCGAAGAAGCTTGCAGTCCATATGACGGATGCATTGCAGTGCGACGGGTTTAATCTGGTGCAGAACAATGGGGAAGTGGCGGGACAGACCGTGTTCCATTTTCATCTGCATCTGATACCGCGTTATAAGGGTATGAAGAATGATGATATTCTGATGTGGAATCATGAGACATTTACCGAAGACGAGAAAAAAGAGATTTGTGAATCCATTAAAAAGAGCCTGGGTTAAACCGGGCTCTTTTTGTATGCGCTCCGATAGCTTTTGAGCTACGATTCGGCTTCGATTAGGCCGATAATGGTTTCGATGGAATCCATTTGGCCGCTCTGTTTCATAGCGGAAATATAGGAAGACTTTTGTTTTGAAACTGTATCAATGGCAGCCTGCAGTGTCTGGGCTGTCAGTTTTTCTTCTTCTATGACATAAGAGAACCCCTGTTTTTCAAAGGATTTTGCATTTAAAATCTGATCTCCCCGGCTTGCTGCTGCAGATAACGGAATCAGGATATTGGGCTTGTGCAGCGCTAACAGTTCGCAGATGGCATTGGCGCCTGCGCGGGAGATCACAATATCCGCCAGTGCGAACATATCTTTCAGCTGTCCGCTGACATATTCATATTGCGCATATCCGGCTGTATCGAGCTGGCTGTTGTCGAGGTTGCCTTTGCCGCAGAGATGTATAATCTGAAACTTTTTCAAAAGCGCAGGCAGCTGCGCCCGGATGGCATCGTTGATTGCTTTGGAGCCGCTGCTTCCGCCAATAATTAAAAGAACAGGTTTTTCATTGGTAAAGTGGCAGTAGGAGCGGGCAAATTCCGGGGTTCCGGCCAAAAGTTCCTGGCGGATCGGAGAACCGGTCAGTACGGCTTTTTCTTTTGGAAGATACTGCAGGGTTTCCGGGAAATTGCAGCAGACTTTTTTGGCAGCGGGGATCGCCAGTTTATTTGCAAGTCCGGGTGTAATGTCGGATTCATGGATAATGACCGGAATATGGCAGAGCTTTGCCGCCAGAACGACCGGAACAGAGACAAAACCGCCTTTGGAAAATACAAGATCCGGTTTTAACTTATGCAAAAGACGGACAGATTGCCCCAGGCCTTTTAATACTTTGAACGGATCGGAGATGTTTTTGAGATCAAGGTAGCGGCGCAGTTTGCCGGAGGAGATTCCATAATAGGGAATGTTCTGTGCTTCGATCAGTTCCTTTTCGATTCCATGATAGGACCCGATATAACTGATATGGTAAGAAAGTTCAGAAAGCCGTGGGAGCAGGGCAATATTTGGGGTCACGTGACCGGCAGTACCGCCTCCGGTTAAAACGATTTTTTTCATAAAAATACCTGGTTCCTTTCTTTTTCATTCATAATGGCTTCGCTCTCTACGGACAGCTTTTGTCACAGTAAGCGCCGAAAGGGGAGCGGTTATTATACTCTATATTATTAGCGCCTTTGGAAGAAAAGTCAATAAAAGTACTTGTAAAAACAAAAAGATACATTAAAATATAGGTTAACTGTTCACTTGGATTGGTGTGTTTTGCAGGCAGACCTTAGGAGGAGAGACGCAGGAATATGCGTGGTAAATATTTTCGTTATTTGTATGAAAATCTGGATGGCGGCTTGTTCCATACAGGCAATATCTATGATAAAGAAGAGAAGAAGAGCACAAATTATATCTACATGGTGGGAGGGTATTGCAGGAATGTGAAGAAGGAGCAGAAGCCTGGCAGTTATTCCTTTCGAATGACCCATTTATCCGGTTTTTCAGAAAATCCTTTAAGGTATATAGAGGAAGATGTGATTTCATATCAGATAGATATTCTGGTTTTGGGCTGTTATACAGTAAAATATGTAAACAGGCTGATTGATATTGTAAAAGAGCATGAGATTGAAACTCTGATACTGCCATATCTGGCTCCGATTCAGAGGCTGATGCTGGAGGAAGAGGCCAAAAGCGGCAGCCAGGGAGGCAGGCATTTTATCAGTTTCCTGCAGGATCCGTATAAGTTTCTGAAAAAGTTTGGTGTGGAAAATGTTTATTTTTTATATGGAAACGGAGAAGCTATCGACCGGGAGCCGGAGGAATTAGAGCAGGGATTTCATTTTGAAGTGATAGATGATGAACTGCGGCGGCTGATTTGGAAAATGGAAGGTTATTTTGTTCCGGTTGTGCGGGCAGGATATATTGTAGAGAATGGATGGCTGTTCTATTTTGGTATGTACGGGCTTGATATGCAGAGTATTTCCGGATTTATCCTGGACTATTTCAGCAATGATGAGAATATCTGTGAATTGTCTGAAAATATTCAGGAAGATTATACGGCGCATCTTGGCAGATTGGCGCAGAATTATATGCGGAAGTTTGGAAATGTCCCGATCACGAGTGTGATTATGTTTGAAGGGCCGTTATATGCGTTTCCCAGTGAAAATGACAGTTTGATGACCGAAAAAGAATTTAGCAGGAAAGAACGTTGTGAGATCTGCGCACGATATGAGAGGAATGGAACCGGTGCGTGTATGATAGGGTGTACCTACCGGAAAGATCATGATGTTATGCAGCATCATAAGGGAAAAGGTGTGGAAGAGATGAGATTTGGTATGCTGATGCTGGGAAATGTGAATCTGAATCGGTATGTTTCGGAGATTATCACGCGCTTTTGGAGAGTAAGGCTCAGGATTCGGGGTGTCTGTGTCCCAAATTGCGGCAGGGGAGAGGACTGGAATCATCAGATTTTAGAGATGTCCTCTTCAGAGGACAGGGTTTACTGGATATGCGGAAAACATGATATTACATCGGCGGGAGTAGTGAGTGATATTGTGATGTCAGCGCATAATGGAAGATTTCTGTCAGTAGACAGAGGGCAGGGCTGCTGCTTTGCAGGGTATATTATTCCCAAAGAGGATTTTTAGCGAGGAAAGCTGGCTGTGTGGCTGTTTTGGGCTGAATGCTGAGGAGGAGCTGTCATTTGCTGTCAAAACTTGCGGCGAAAAGATGGAATGAAACTCTTTTTTTGTTTTCGGATTTTTTTTATAATAGTTATCAGGACAAGCCCTGGCATTGGCAGTGCATGGAGTGTGTCCGAGAGGATTATAAAAGAAAAGGAGGCATTTATATGCTGCAGGAACAAGTTCTTTTATACATAAGAGAAAACTGGATGATGATTCGCATGGCGGCAGCGGGCATAGGATTTCTTCTGCTGTTTGTAGTGTGGATTCAGGTGACGAGGACGAGACGGGAAGTACATAAGATTTGTAAAAAAATACGGAAGTATTTTGAAGTAATATTGGCGGAGGATACGCAGGAAGAGGAAATTGTAAGTAAAGAGACAGAAGAGGAGGCACCGCTTCCGCCGGTATACAAGACATCGGAAGAACAAAAGCAGCAGGAGGACCGAAAAAAGGCGGAGGACGCCAAGCTTTTGATGGATGTAATATCAGAAGTTTTTTGAGCCGGTCTGGTGTTTTTGGTTGAAGAATGCGTGTATGTCTGATAAAATAGGAACTATACAGCAGTGGTAATTAACAAAAGTATACAGTAAAGGAGTACATGTTATGAGCAAAGTTACATTGGACTATTCAAAAGCTGCCGGATTTATCAGTGAAGAAGAACTGGGGTATATGAGCAAACTGGCAGAGGATGCGAAAGCACAGCTTGTTTCTAAAAGCGGCGCGGGGAATGATTTTGTCGGCTGGATTGATCTTCCGGTAGAGTATGACAAAGAAGAGTTTGCAAGGATTAAGAAAGCGGCGGAGAAGATTCAGTCTGATTCAGAAGTATTAGTCGTAATTGGAATCGGCGGATCGTATCTGGGAGCAAGAGCAGCGATTGAATTTTTGAGACATGGATTTTATAACAATGTTCCAAAAGAGATTCGGAAGGCGCCGGAGATTTATTATGCCGGCAACAGTATCAGCGGCGCGTATCTGGAAGGCCTTCTGGATGTCATCGGGGATCGCGATTTTTCTGTAAATGTGATTTCCAAATCCGGTACGACGACAGAACCGGCGATTGCATTTCGTATTTTCAAGAAGAAACTCGAAGAGAAGTATGGCAAAGAAGAAGCTGCAAAGCGTATCTACGCAACAACGGATCAGGCAAGAGGAGCGCTGAAAAAGCTTGCTACAGAAGAAGGTTATGAGACATTTGTAGTTCCGGATGATGTAGGCGGCCGTTTCTCGGTTCTGACTGCGGTAGGCCTGCTTCCGATTGCGGTAAGCGGAGCGGATTTGGATCAGCTGATGGCAGGCGCTGCAGAAGGCAGAAAGCTGGCATTAGAGCAGAAGTTTGAAGAAAATGACGCTATGCTGTATGCGGCAGTCCGCAATATTTTACTGAGAAAAGGCAAATCTGTGGAAGTTCTGGCCAATTATGAGCCAAGCCTTCATTATGTATCCGAATGGTGGAAACAGTTATACGGAGAGAGTGAAGGAAAAGACCAGAAGGGAATTTTCCCGGCAGCAGTAGATTTGACCACAGATCTGCATTCCATGGGACAGTTTATCCAGGATGGCGCACGGATTATGTTTGAAACGGTAATGAGCGTAGAACATGCACGGGGCGATGTCCGGATCGAGGAGGAGCCTGTGGATTTGGACGGGCTAAATTATCTGGCAGGAAAAGATATGGATTTTGTCAATAAAAATGCGATGAACGGAACCATTCTGGCGCATACAGACGGCAACGTACCGAATTTGCTGGTGAAGATTCCAGAGCAGAATGAGTTTTATCTGGGTGAGTTATTCTACTTTTTCGAGTTTGCAGTTGGCGTCAGCGGATATATCCTGGGAGTAAATCCATTTAATCAGCCAGGCGTGGAAAGTTACAAGAAGAATATGTTTGCATTACTTGGAAAACCCGGATATGAAGCACAGAGAGAAGAATTATTAAAGAGATTGTGATAGTAAAATAATAGGAAGAAACAGGGGGAAATCGTTGATTTCCCTCTTTTTTTGCCATTGGGGTTGACAAGGGATAAGGAGTATGCTATTATCTGATTGTAACATTTTTGTAATAAATGTAATATTTCTGAATAGAAATGAGAACAATTCGATAAAAAGTTGTGCGCATTTTGAAAAGATATTACGAAACTTGGAGGTTTATGATGAATCGAAACAAAAAAGTGATTGATAGCATGACAGTTGTTTCAGCATTATTGGTTATGACTACGATCACCGCATTGGGAGGTTCCACAGAAGACAGGACAGGCGATGTAACCAGAAGTGTTGCATTAAGCAAAAACGGTACGGCAGGGATTATGCTGGATCTGCACAATATTGATGCGGTTCCCCTCAACAATGTCGATCTGACAATCGCAAGCATTGAGAAATCCAGCAAAGATATTGTTTCTGAAAGCGGAGACAATGCGGACACAGAACTCCGTTCTGCCTGCGGTGTGGCAGAATTGGGCGGGCGGGTAGCAGAAGAAGTTTCCCGGACGACAGAGACTGCGTCAGAAAATGCAGAGGAGCTATCTCCTGCAGCTGAAACGGAAGCAGTATCAGACGTAGCAGAACAGAATGAAGCGGAAGCTGTTTTGGCAGAAGCAGAACAGCCCGATGAAGCAGTATTGGATGCAGGGCAGGCGGAAACGCTGGCAGATGTCCAGGCAGCAGAAGGTACACAGCAGCCGGAAGAGCTGGCAGATGCCCAGAAAGCAGCGGCGCAGGCAGCAGAAGGTACACAGCAGCCAGACACGGCAGACGCAGAGCAGGCGGAAGCACAGGCAGCAGAAGATGTGCAGCAGCCAGACGCAGAGCAGGCGGAAGCACAGACGGCAGAAGATGTGCAGCAGCCGGATGCGGCAGACGCAGAGCAGGCGGAAGCACAGGCAGCAGAAGCAGGCGAATGGTCTAACCGGGTTATGGCAAATGTGCAGGAAGATATGAATATTCGGACTGCTCCTGATGAAAATTCAGAATTGGCTGGTAAATTTTATCGTGGCGATGTGGCAGAAGTTGTTTCTGTTGAAGGCGAATGGACACAGATCACTTCCGGGAATGCAACCGGATATGTAAAAAATGAGTATCTGGTCTATGGCGAAGAAGCAGGAGCCCTTGCCAATGAGGTCTGCAGTATGTATGCGACAGTAGAAGCAGACGGACTGAGACTCAGAAGCGAGCCCCACGAAGAAGGGGGCGTTGTGACGACAGCAGCAAATGGCGATAAGTTAAAAGTTGATAAAGCTGCAGAAGCAGCAGACGGCTGGGTTGCTGTTTATACAGCAGATGAAACCGCATATGTCAGTGCAGATTATGTAGATGTTACATTAAATCTTGGTACGGCATTAAACAGTGAGGAAGTAGCTGCAAAAGAAGCAAGAGAAGCAGAAGCGGCAAAAGCAGCAGAGGAGGCAAAATCTGCAGAAACCAAGAAATCTGCAGTTGCAGCAAGCACAGACGAAGTGACATTGCTTGGCGCACTGATTCAGTGTGAAGCAGGCGGCAGTTCTTACGAAGGTATGGTTGCTGTTGGGGCGGTTGTTATGAACCGTGTCAGAAGCGGCGGATATCCGGGAAGTATCTCCGGCGTCGTTTACCAGGGCGGACAGTTTACGCCGGCATTAAACGGCAGTGTGGCAAGCGTTCTTGCCAGCGGCGTAAGAGGCGCATGTATTTCAGCGGCACAGGAGGCGATTAATGGAAGGGATAATACAAATGGAGCATTGTCTTTCCGCAGCGCGTCTTCCGGAGCACAGGGAACTGTAATTGGAGGAAATGTATTTTTCTAAAATTGAATATAGATGTAAGATTGACAAGAACCCATCTGAGGATATCGGATGGGTTTTTTTGTGATATGGTTTGGGTTTTCAAATGGGACGCTCAGAGCCGGTCTGTGAGCTGATTGTTGAAATATGCTGATATATAGAAAGGGTGTGGGGGATTCTTGCTGCCGATGAAACATAACGGGAATGGGGGCTGGATGTGTTACAGTTTGCGGCCGGGTTAGGCCGTGAACTGTAACCAGGGGTAACAGTGAAGATGGAGTTTTGGTAAAAATGATTGACATGGCGGTTTGGTTTGGTAGAATGTTACTGGAGATAGAAGAAAATTTTTTAGAGAAGGGAGATATAAAATGTGGTTTTGGTGGTTTATGCTGGTCTGTGATCTGCTGATTCCGATTGTTATGATTGCCGTGGGGTATTTGATGTGGAAGCATTCGCCGGAAAAAATCAATAGGATGGTTGGATACCGGACAGCACGTTCTATGAAAAATGCAGATACGTGGAAGTTTGCAAATGAGTATTGCGGACGCCTGTGGTGGAAAATTGGATGGATGATGCTGATTCCTTCGTTTTTGATACATATTCCGTTTCGCAGCGGTTCGGAGAGTGTAATTGGAATTGTGGGGGCGGTTTTGTGTACCGTTCAGTGTGCGGTTTTGGTTGGAGCTATATTTCCGGTTGAAAGGGCTTTGAAAAGGAATTTTACATTGGATGGGATTCGTAAATCAGTTCCGGCCGTAAAAAGCAGAGTTTGAGGGGGATTGGCGATGAGTTATGATTTGATGGTATTTGAAAAAGGAACTGCGCCAACGGGCAAATCAGAGTTTCTGGACTGGTATATTCAGAATATGGAATATGGAACTGAGCAGGATATTTCCTGTGTGTCTGAAAAACTGCAAGCTTTTTTCCATTTTGTCCGGCAAGTTTTTCCGCCTATGAACGGCCCGTTTGCACCGGATGATAATGCCTTATCGGAACATCCGGAAATGGAAGAATATCTTTGCGATTATTATATAACAGAGGGGATGATTTACCTTTCCTGTGCGTATTCCGTATCAGAGTATGCTTTTACTGTTATCAAGCGGGCGGCTTATTTTGCAGGAGTTGGATTTTTTAATCCCAGTGATGATAACAGTGTGCCGGTTCTGTTTGACAGCCGCTGCCCCATGCTTTTAGAGGGAGAATGGTTTCGTTCTGTAGAACTCGATCAGTTTGATGGGATACGCGAGAAGTTGCATCGTATGACTGTGAAAAAACGCAGTTATCTGTATGTAACAGATCTGATTGGAAATTATATTCAGGCAGGCGGGTATGGGGACGCCTTTACTGTAGAAAAGCGAATGTATACGGACGCCCTATCGTATACGCATACGAAAGCGGGGTATTTTGGCATGAAGCATGAGGATAAAGAGGGAGATGTGATCATTGCCGGAAACCATGTAAAAGTGAAGCAAAATCAGATCTTGTCAAGAGCAGCGGCGGAGCAGTTATTTCTGGATTTTTTCCAGGATACAGAGACAGTGGATTCTATTGAGTGGGAAGAGTTGGATTTGTAATTTGACTGGGAGCGGATTGGCCGCTTTTTTCAGGATAATGTTATAGGGGAACAGTCAGGATTTACAGGAGGAATACAATGCTCTTTGAAGTGAAGCATACGGAAACTGTTCAGCATATATTGGGAAATTGGGATAAAACGTTTATCTGGTCGTGCCTGCAGGGGATTATGGGTAAAATCTATGTCACGGATACAGACAAACCCGGTTCGGCAATGGCAGTGCTTGGAGATTTTATTTTTTATGCAGGAGAACCGGACGAAGAGCTGGTATCCTGGAAACAGGGCTGGCAAAAGCCGGATTTTGCGATTATGGTGCCGCAGCATAAAGGCTGGGAGCCGCTGATTGAGCAAACGTATGGGAATAAAGCAAAGGCGATATCGCGATACGCGGTAAAAAAGGAGCGGGGAATATTTGATCGGAAAACATTGCGGCAGGCAGTTTCTGCATTATCCGGCGAGTATTCCCTCTGCTTTATCGACGAGAGGCTATATCAGCTGTGCCGGTCAGAACCATGGAGTTCCGATTTGGTATCGCAGTATAAGGATTATAATGAGTATAAAGCGTTAGGCCTGGGTGTTGTAATTGTAAAAAATGGAAAGCCAGTCTCCGGCGCGTCTTCCTATTCCCGTTATAAGGAGGGAATTGAGATAGAGATTGACACAAAAGAAGCATACAGGCGAAAAGGATTTGCTTATATATGCGGCGCAGAACTGATTTTGGAATGCTTAAAGAGAGGCTTATATCCAAGTTGGGACGCCCACAATAAGGCTTCGCTGGCATTAGCAGAAAAATTGGGGTATCATTTCAGCCACGAATACAGGGCGTATGAGATTTCCATTTGTCCATCCGGAAAATACGGACAGCAATGAATTTTTTATTGTAATATTTCGCAGATTATAGTAGTATGTTAATCGTACAGGAAAACTGTGCCGATTTTAAAAATGGAGGTATGCACATGGAGTATATGGGTGTAATTGTTTTAACTGTTATATTTATTATAATACTGCTGACAGTACTTAGCTGTATCAAGATCGTGCCGCAGGCTCACGCTTCCATTGTAGAGTGCCTGGGAGCATACCGTGTGACATGGAATGTAGGGATTCATTTCAAACGCCCCTTTATCGACCGCGTTGCCAAACGGATTAATCTAAAAGAACAGGTAGTAGATTTCCCGCCGCAGCCAGTTATTACCAAGGATAATGTAACCATGCAGATTGACACGGTTGTATTTTTCCAGATTACAGATCCCAAACTGTTTGCCTATGGCGTAGAGAATCCGATTATGGCAATCGAGAATCTGACAGCGACGACGCTTCGTAATATTATCGGTGATCTGGAACTGGATGAGACACTGACTTCCCGCGAGACGATCAACACCAAGATGCGGGCATCTTTAGATGTGGCAACAGACCCCTGGGGCATTAAAGTAAACCGTGTAGAGCTGAAAAATATTATTCCGCCTTCCGCAATACAGGACGCTATGGAAAAGCAGATGAAAGCAGAACGCGAGCGACGAGAGGCCATTTTAAAGGCAGAAGGCGAAAAGAAATCCACGATTCTTGTGGCGGAAGGAAAAAAAGAATCTGCCATTTTGGATGCGGAAGCTGAAAAACAGGCAGCGATTTTACGTGCGGAAGCCCACAAAGAAGCTACGATTCGGGAAGCAGAAGGGCAGGCGGAAGCCATTCTGAAGATTCAGCAGGCCAATGCGGACGGTATCCGTTTCTTAAAAGAAGCCGAACCGGATTCCGGCGTACTGCAGTTAAAGAGCCTGGAAGCATTTGCCAAGGCGGCGGACGGCAAAGCGACCAAGATTATTATCCCTTCCGAGATTCAGGGCATCGCAGGGTTTGCAAAGGCTTTGACGGAAGTTGTGAAGGAAGAAAAATAAATGGTACTTAAGACAGCATTTCATGAGCAGGATGTTATGATAACGTGCGTGAAAGTGAGAATGAAGTAACAGGGAAAAAGAATGGGGTGTCAGCGGCAGGCGGACAGCCCGTCTTTTGGTTCAAGTGTGCGCTGCAATGTACACTTTTTATACAGGAGGATAGAAAGATGAAATTAACAGGACGTCATTTTTTAAAGCTGATGGATTATACGCCGGAGGAGATCTTATATCTGATCGATCTGGCGGCTAAATTAAAACAGGAGAAAAAACAGGGAGTGTCCCAGCTTGCGAAGCTGCAGGGAAAAAACATTGCCCTGATTTTTGAAAAAACAAGTACCAGAACCCGCTGCTCATTTGAAGTAGCCGCACACGATCTGGGTATGCATACAACGTACCTTGCGCCGTCTGCTTCCCAGATTGGCAAAAAGGAGAGCATCGCGGATACTGCCAGAGTGCTTGGAAGAATGTTTGATGGCATTGAGTACCGGGGATTTGAACAGGAAATTGTGGAAGAGCTTGCAAAATATGCGGGTGTTCCGGTATGGAACGGCCTTACGAATGAATTTCATCCGACGCAGATGTTAGCAGATATGCTGACGATTCAGGAACATCTGGGCAGATTAAAAGGCGTGAAACTGGTGTATATGGGAGACGCCCGCTACAATATGGGAAATTCCCTGATGGTTACCTGCGCCAAGCTGGGTATGCATTTTACAGCCTGTACATCCAAAAACTATTTTCCGGAGGCAGAATTGGTGTCCTATTGTGAAAAACTGGCAAAGGAAACCGGAGGAACGGTTACCCTGAGCGAGGATGTGGAAACGGCAGCCAAAGGCGCGGATGTTATCTATACGGACGTTTGGGTATCTATGGGAGAGCCGGAAGAAGTCTGGGAAGAGCGGATTCAGGAGCTTTTGCCCTATCAGGTAAACCAGAGGGTTATGGAACTGGCAGGGGAGCAGGCAGTCTTTATGCATTGTCTGCCGGCATATCACGATTTAAAGACAGAAGTTGGCAGAAAAGTTTATGAGAAATTTGGAATAGCGGAACTTGAAGTGACGGATGAGGTGTTTGAAGGAAGCCGGTCTGTTGTATTTGATGAAGCCGAAAACCGTATGCATACGATAAAAGCGGTTATGCTGGCTACTTTGGGAGAATCATAAATTGAAAGCGGAACTGTTAGCGGCGCTGCGGAATGCAGAGGACTATGTTTCCGGACAGGAACTGTGCGAAAGCCTGGGAGTTTCCCGAACCGCTGTCTGGAAAGGAATGAACAAATTAAAAGCAGACGGATATCAGATTGAGGCGGTGTCCAATAAAGGATACCGTCTTGTGGAATCGCCAGATTTGTTAAATGCGGAGGAATTGAAAAGTTTCCGGAATACGGCTTGGGCGGGAAAAGAGATTGTTTATTATGATGTGACGGATTCTACCAATATTCAGGCAAAGCGTCTGGGAGAGGAAGGCGCGCCCCATGGCACGCTTGTTGTTGCCGGACGGCAGGTGGCAGGCAAGGGACGCAGAGGCCGCTCCTGGGAATCGCCGGAGCACGACGGTATATTTATGACAATTCTGCTGCGGCCGGAAGTCAGGCCCAGGGAAGCTTCCATGCTGACACTGGTAGCGGCAATGGCAGTTGCAAAAGCCATAAGGGCAGCCTTAGGCCTTTCTGCAGAAATTAAATGGCCCAATGACATTGTGTTAAATGGAAAGAAAATCTGTGGAATTTTGACAGAGATGAATACAGAAATTGAGACAATCAATTATGTGGTTGTGGGTATTGGAATTAATGTGTCCAATCAGAAATTTGACAAAGAAGCAGCTTCTATTGCAACCTCCCTGGCTTTGGAAGGCGGCACAAAAATTCATCGGGCAAAGCTGATTGAGGCAGTCTGGGAGCAGTTTGAAGCGTACTATGACAGCTTTTGCAGGGAAAGGAGCCTGTCCGGTATGAAAGCGGAATATGATTCGTTCCTTGTAAATAAGGACAGGCAGGTACGGATCTTAGACCCAAAGGAGCCTTTTAACGGCATCGCCAGAGGAATTACTAAGACAGGGGAGCTTATGGTGGAAACAGAAACCGGAATCAGGCTGGTATCTTCCGGCGAAGTCTCTGTCCGGGGGATATATGGATATGTATAGGGCGGACGATGCAATTTTATTTGCCCGGATGAAGCAGCAAGTGCGTTAAATGGAGGAAACGATGGACGAGGAGATCGTATTGTGCGCTGCCAGCGCATATGAGCGGAAATTTTATCTGAATGAGGATTTTACCGGGCTGCCGCAGAGTATCCGGGATGAATTAAAGATTATGTGCGTGCTTTTTACAGAGGATGTAGGCGGAATTCTGGAACTTGTGTATAACGGCGAGGGCGAGCTGGAATTTCGCACGACGGCAGATGAGGGGGATTATCTGTATGATGAGATCGGAAGCGCACTCAAGGTAAAGGAACTGCAAAGGACGAAAGCAGATTTGCTGGAATCATTACAGATGTTTTACAATGTTTTTATGGGAGAGATTTAGGAGGAAAAACATGCTATTAGTAATGGATGTAGGAAATACCAATATTACATTTGGTATTTTTGACGGAAAAACACTGGTGACTACGTTTCGGATGACGACAAAGCAGCTTCGGACATCCGATGAATATGGCGTGGGGATTATTGAACTGTTAGAGCGGAATCAGATTTCAAGGACTGATATAACCCATGTGATTACGGCATCTGTTGTGCCGAATGTGATGCATTCGTTAAACAGCGCGATTATCAAGTATTTTCATATTACACCAATTATTGTAGGGCCTGGGATCAAAACGGGAATCCGTGTTGTAACGGAGAATCCCAAGCAGATAGGTGCGGATCGGATTGTGGATGCGGCAGGAGCGTATTCTCTGTATGGCGGCCCGGTTCTGGTGCTGGATTTTGGGACTGCGACCACATACGATCTGGTAGATGCTTCCGGCGCTTTTGTGGCAGGCGTGACAGCGCCTGGAATTCGTATCAGCGCCAAGGCTTTGTGGCAGGATGCGGCGAAACTTCCGGAAATCGAAATCCATAAGCCTTCAAGCATTCTGGCGCAGGAAACGATCAGCAGTATGCAGGCGGGACTGGTTTATGGCCAGATTGGGCAGACGGAATATATCGTCCGGGGCATGATTGCGGAATCCGGCTATGAAAATGTAAAAGTTGTCGCGACCGGTGGTCTTGGCAGGCTGATTGCCAGTGAAACGGACTGCATTGACGTTTATGATCCCAACCTTACCTTAACCGGGCTCAGATTGATTTTTGAAAAACAAAAATAAATCACAAAGCAGTCACGGGCGCAGGCAGCGTTTGGCACGGCAAGCCGGGTGTATTGTTACAGTAATTTGAATTATTTTGTGAAATTGTAGAAAGCTGGATGAAATGAAAACACTGCGGATAGGAAATGTTACATTAGAAAACAATTTGATTTTGGCACCGATGGCAGGCGTAACAGACCTGCCATTTCGTATTCTCTGCAAAGAGCAGGGCGCAGGGCTTAGCTGCATGGAAATGGTCAGCGCCAAGGCGATTTTGTATAAAAATAAAAATACAAAAGAGCTGCTTACCATTGATAAACGGGAGCATCCGGTATCGCTGCAGCTGTTTGGTTCTGATCCGGAGATTATCAGTGAAATTGCCAGACAGATTGAGGAGCTTCCGTTTGATATTCTGGATATCAATATGGGCTGCCCTGTGCCGAAGGTTGTAAATAACGGGGATGGCAGCGCATTAATGAAACAGCCGCTTTTGGCAGGAAAAATTATTGAAAAAACAGCAAAAGCCATTCAAAAACCGCTGACGGTTAAAATCAGAAAAGGATTTGATGAAGCTCATGTCAATGCTGTGGAGCTGGCCCATATTGCAGAAGAATGCGGTGCGGCGGCGGTCGCTGTTCACGGCCGGACCAGGGAGCAGTATTATTCCGGCGGGGCGGACTGGGAGATTATCCGTCAGGTGAAGGAAGCAGTGAACATTCCTGTGATTGGGAACGGGGATTTATTTACCGGAGAAGATGTAAAAAAAATGGAGCGGCAGACAGGCTGCGACGGGTTTATGGTAGGAAGGGGGGCGCAGGGGAATCCCTGGATTTTTAAACAGATGCTTTTTTATCTGGAGACGGGAAAAGAGCTGCCAAAGCCTTCTATGGAAGAGATGGTCCGGATGATGCTGCGCCATGCGAAAATGCTGATTGAGTATAAAGGGGATTATACTGGAATCCGGGAGATGCGTAAACATGCAGCGTGGTATACAGGGGGGTATCGCAATGCTTCTAAGATTCGGGGAAAAATAAATGAAGTGGAGAGTTATCAGGAACTTTGTGCATTATTTGAGGAGGCGCTTTCATATATTTAGTGTAGACGTTATGGCTGGCGCTGATATATTAGAATTTTGGGTTCGATTACAGGGGAATGGAAGAGGCACGCTGGTAATCGATTGCAGGATTATGGGGGGAATGGCTGAGCGGCCGTCAGGGAGAGGCTGGCGTTTGCTTAGAGCGGTATGCTGGGGAAAAGGCTGTTTTTCTGGGATACTGATGCTGGTTTGAGGAGATAGGTTGGGGATAGGTATTTATATTATTTACGGGTATTGGGGCGGGACTGTAATGGAAATGGGTATAGTAAGAAGGTGTATGGAATGGCAGTAGGGGGTTTTTCGGTGATTCTGGAGCGTATGAGACATGTTCTGCTGCGGATTATGTCTGCTAAAACGGATGAAGAGGCAGCGGATTTACCAGTGGAGGAGGAAGAGGGGAATCCATATCTGATGCAGCTGCGTGAGATTATGGAGTATATTTTAAATGAAAAGAAGATTTTCTATGAGAATTTTGCTCCGATTATTATTGACGGGAGCGACTCTGAGTCAACTTTGCTGGCAGCAGAACTGCTGAGCCCGGATTTGAACCGATTGGTTATCGTTACGGATCAGCCTGCATATTTTGAACGGTATGCGGACAATATGTATGAGGAACAGGGATTGATTGTAGAGATTTTTCCAAAGAGCAGACAGAAACTGGCAGACTTGTCTGCAGATACGCTGGAAGGAAATGTGATTCTGGATTTTGAAGAAAAGGAAAAGCGTTTTCCGGCAGTTCCGTTTGGCGGGAAGGTGTATATTCCTATATGGAAAAAGCCATGGGAAAGCTCTGGAAATCTTGACATTGCGGTACCTATCGGGTATAATACTATGATTGTCAGAGGCATAAAAACGACAAAAAAACAGCCCTGTTTTGATAAGTTTGAACGGGCATTTTATGATAATAAATAGAAAAGAAGGGTAGAACAGGATGGATAAGAAAAATATCTTAACGTATCAGGGATTGAAAAAGCTTGAAGATGAACTGCAGAATCTGAAGGTAGTCAAACGAAAAGAAGTTGCGCAGAAGATCAAAGAGGCAAGAGAGCAGGGTGACCTGTCCGAGAATGCGGAGTATGATGCAGCCAAAGATGAACAGCGCGACATCGAGACACGGATTGAAGATATTGAAAAGATTCTGAAAAATGCGGAAGTCGTCGTAGAAGAAGAGGTAGAACTGGACAAAATCAGCATTGGATGTACCGTTCATATTCTGGATTGTGAATATAACGAGGAATTGGAATATAAAATCGTCGGCTCTACCGAAGCAAACAGTTTAAAAGGAAAGATTTCCAATGAATCGCCGGTGGGACGTGCATTGATTGGCGCAAAAGTCGGAGATACAGTCCGGGTTGAAACACAGGTCGGAGATTTGGAATATAAGGTGCTGGAGATTCAGCGTTCTCTGTAGGGAAGAGATATTGTACGGGAGGTAAACATGGCAGAACAGAAGAATGGACAGGCGCAGGATGTGAACCAGCTTTTAAAGGTGCGCAGGGAGAAATTACAGGAGCTGCAGGAAAGCGGCAAGGACCCGTTTGCGATTACAAAATACGACGTGACGCATCACAGCATGGATATCAAGGAGGATTTTGAGGCATTAGAGGGAAAGTCCGTTGCAGTCGCAGGACGAATGATGTTTAAGCGTGTAATGGGTAAGGCTTCTTTTTGCAATATCCAGGATTTAAAGGGAAATATCCAGGTATATGTGGCACGGGACAGCATTGGAGAGGACTCTTATAAAGATTTTAAAAAATACGATGTCGGAGATATTTTAGGTATTGCAGGCGAAGTGTTTAAGACCAAAACAGGCGAGATTTCGGTACATGCATCTTCTGTTGCGCTGCTTTCCAAGAGCCTGCAGATTTTGCCGGAGAAATTCCACGGCCTGACGGATACGGATACCCGTTACCGCCAGCGGTATGTGGATTTGATTATGAACCAGGAAGTAAAAGAGACGTTTATCAAACGTTCCAAAGTGCTAAGCAGTATCCGCAGATACCTGGATGAACAGGGCTTTATGGAAGTCGAGACGCCAATGCTGGTATCCAACGCGGGCGGCGCTGCGGCAAGGCCGTTTGAGACGCATTTTAACGCGTTAAACGAGGATTTTAAGCTGAGAATTTCACTGGAGCTTTACCTGAAGCGTTTGATTGTGGGCGGATTAGAGCGTGTGTATGAGATTGGGCGTGTATTCCGCAATGAAGGTTTGGATACGCGGCACAATCCTGAGTTTACATTAATGGAATTGTATCAGGCATATACTGATTACCATGGCATGATGGATCTGACTGAGAATCTGTACCGTTATGTAGCAAAGGAAGTGACCGGTTCTGAGATTATTACGTATGGAGAGCATACGATGGATTTGTCAAAGCCGTTTGAGCGCATTACCATGGTGGATGCGGTGAAGAAGTATGCAAATGTGGATTTTAATGAAATTCACAGTACAGAGGAAGCGAAAAAGTTAGCGGATGAGCATCATATCGAATATGAAGATCGGCATGAAAAGGGTGATATTTTGAACCTGTTCTTTGAGGAATATGTAGAAGAGCATTTGATTCAGCCGATATTTATCATAGACCATCCGATTGAAATTTCACCCCTGACCAAGAAGAAACCGGAGAATCCGGAGTATGTGGAGCGGTTTGAGTTCTTTATGAATGGCTGGGAAATGGCAAATGCCTATTCCGAGCTGAATGATCCGATCGATCAGAGAGAACGGTTTGAAGCACAGGAGAAATTGCTTGCGGCTGGAGACGAAGAAGCGAATCATACAGATGAGGACTTTTTAAACGCACTCTGTATCGGAATGCCGCCGACAGGAGGCATTGGATTTGGAATCGACCGGATGGTAATGATGATGACGGACTCGGCTGCGATTCGCGATGTTTTGTGCTTCCCGACGATGAAAACTTTGGGTAAAGAAAACCAGTAAAATCAAGGGTTTCAGC
>CAJUPF010000007.1 GCA_910588565.1 uncultured Lachnospiraceae bacterium | reverse complement strand
GCCATACGGCGATAAATAAGAAATACCCACCGGGTATCCCTCGATGCCATACGGCAATAAATAGGAAAGGAGTATGTATGCTGTTTTGGAAAAATAAGAAGCCTCAACCTGAGGACTATGACAAAGAAAACTGGAAACCCGTATTAAAATGCAGTATCTGCAACGGCGAGCAGGTAGCAGGTTTTTGGAATATCCACACCGGGCAGTTCAAAGAAGAATGCTTTATCAGAAATCATGCCGAATTGCTTTCTTTTCAGCAAAAATACGGGATAGAAACCGATTTGGAAAAAATATATTAGAGTATTATGAAATTCTTGTTATTAAGGAAAAATGCTGAAATTGTTGATTTTTATCTCCTTTTTCAAAACAATTTTCGGGTTGAATAATTTATAATTGAATAGAGATCATTTTTTTGTAAAAGAAGAAAGGACGAGAAGGAATGAGTGGTTTGTTAAAAAAATGTGCCAAGGGAGCGGGGCTGTTTCTGGGATGCCTGTTTTTTACGGCAGTATTGTTTCTGGCTTCTGTCAGGACAGATGCGGCAGCGCCGCCGCAGGTTACGGATTATAAACCCCAGGTAAAAGAGACCCGTGTAAAAGGAACCGTAACAAACTCCAAAGGGGAAGAAGTAACGGTTACGATTACCCATCCGGGCGTCGGGATGACAAAAACGGAACTGGACAATATGCGGGATCATGTGAGGGCGGGGGATGAACCCTGGACCTCTGCTTTTTATGCCTATGCCGGCAGCAATAAGTGCAATGTCAATCCCAGGATTTACTATGAATGGAACGATGATTTTGTCTGGGTGCCGAATGTATGGACGGACAGCAAACGAAAAGAGTATGTCACCATCCGTGGGAATAAAGACGCGTCGACAGCCGTCAGCCAGGCAGTGATGTGGTACATTACCGGAAATGATATTTACCGCAGGAATTGTATGAATATTATCCGCTGCTGGTCCAGAATTCAGGCGATTACGCCGGAAAAAGATTTCCGCTGGGGAATTACAGCATACCAGCTGGCATTTGCAGCGGAAATTATGCGCTATTCTGATTGTGAAACGGAGGATTGCCGCTGGACAGAAGACGATACGGATAACTTTAACCGGTTTTTAAACTGTGCTTTGGGACCCAGCCGCTATACTGCCTGGTTTTGGATGAACCAGCAGAGCTTTGCGAATATGGGTATTTTGGCTACTGGGGTTTTCCAGGACAATTTTGAACTCTATGCGGTCGGCGTGGAGCAGACTACGGTCAATCGGTATGGGATGACAGGCGGCAACAATGGTTCCATCAAATACCAGTGCCGTCTGATGACAGTGAATGAAGAAAGCGGGGAAGCAATTCCCAAAGAACGCCAGACAGTCCAGCTGATTGAATCCGGCAGAGATCAGGGACATGCCTGGGCTACGGCAAGCGGCCTGAGTACACTGGCGCAGTCTATTTATGTGCAGGGGACGCTGGTAGATCCCGAAACAGGAGAAATATCGAATGGAAAAAATGCGGTAAATCCTTTTAATTTCCTGGATGACCGGCTGTTAAAAGGCGTGACTACGGCGCTGCGGTATAATCTGGGCTATGACGACGAGTGGATTACCGCGGATTCGAGCAGAGGCTGGTACCGGGAGCCTAGCGAGGCTTCCTGGAGAGGAAGGATCAATCCCTGTCTTGGCATTTTATATAATTATTACCGTTATATTGAGAATCAGGATATGACAGAGGATAAATATAAGGATATTGCCAGAGCTTATGAGCGGTATATGCCGGAAGCAATTAGTTCGGATGATTTTCCTCTGGCTGCGACCCTGTTGTATACGCCAAGTGAGGCAAAGGATAATTATACAAAGGGAACATGGTATGCAGAGAGTACATATCGGAAGGAAATCGAGAATTTTACCGGAGATATCAGCGGCCATCCCCAGATCAAAACAGAAGGGGATATCAATTATGTACAGATGGCTCCCGGAGCTGAGGTTGTCTGCAGCTTTGGCTGGCCGAAAGAAGGCGGCATGGGGCTTAGGGTCCGCTCGGACGGTGCGGCAAAGATTGAGGTGAGAAGAGATCGGAAGACCAATGCGCCAAAAGCTGTTTTTCAGATCCCGGATACCAAAGGAGAATGGATAACGGTTACCTGCAATACGGCGGGCAGCTCGTATGGAAGCGGCAGTTTTATCTATTTTAAAGCGCTTGGAGACGCCGCCTGTATAGATCTTGACTATGTGGATTTTGATTCAGAGGAAGCGCCACAGGCAGTTGTTACCTGCAATACGGAATGTGTGCGGGATACGGAAGAAGGAAAGCTTGTGTATCTGGTTCCGGCAGGAAAAAATACGGAATTTAAGATCCGTTCCAGCGAGGGCGGCTCGGTATTTTATGCGGACAGCGCTTTGAACAACTGCAGGGCGGACAGTGCGAACGGTACGCTGACAATCAAGCCAGTCAGCAGTGAATGCGGAAAAGAACAGCATATTTATCTGACGATGCAAAAGAATGGGCTGGCTTCTGTTACAGATATTATGGTAAAACCATACGGCAGCATAGAGGAGCTTCATGATTGGTACAGTAAGAAATATTATCCCCAAACAGCGGAATATACAGAGAGTTCAAATGTGCGCTATCAATCTTGTGAGGAAGCATTCCTGAAGGCTTCGGCGTCGGAACAATTGCAGGCCGCGCAGAATTATGTCAATGCGTTCCGGAATCTGCAGGGCTTACTGGCGGAATATGATTTTGAAACGGCGTCCTTTGGCCGGATACCGGACAGTTCAGGACATCAGAACCACGCGCGCTATTACCGGAACGCGGCTGTTACGGAAGATAGCGGGAAACAATCCAAAGTACTGACGCTTGACGGAAGCATTAATACTTATGCCGAACTGCCGCGGGGGCTTTTGAATGGCTGTGATGAATTTACCATATCCTTCGATGTGAAACCGGATACGGTAGAAGGAAATTTCTATACATATGGAATCGGGACGGACACTACGAATTACAGCTATTTAAAGACATTGCGGGAACAGCTTGTGTTAAGAACCACAAAGCACAGTAACGGGGCGGAGCAGGGAGCCAACGGGGCTATGGAAGACTGCGCAGGAAAATGGATGAATGTAAAGGCGGTCTATGAGAAAAATAAAGTAACCCTTTATGTGAATGATGTGTTTGCAGGAGCCGGGGATGTTTCTTTGAAGCTTTCAGACTGCGGCAGCGATCTGCGCTTTTACCTTGGCAAATCGTTCTGGCTTTGGGATTCATGGTTCCAAGGCTCATTTGATAATATAAAAGTATATAATTACGCGATGCCAGGAGATCAGATTGACGACAGCGGCGAGGATGTGACGGTTACCTATATCATTGGCGACGGAGCCAGTGTCAGAGGAGAAACGACGCAGACGGTGAAATATGCGGGGCATACATCTCCCATTACTCTGTCTCCGTATGACGGCTATACGTTTGTGGGCTGGAGCGACGGAAACGTCAGTCTGGTTCGTCAGGATAAATACCTGACAAAAGATTTGACCCTGTATGCAAGGTTTGAAAGAAAAGCGGCGGAACATTCTGCAATTGCCAGCTATGATTTTGAAGAATCCGCCGGGAACACAGTGCGTGATGTGACAGGCAACGGAAGATATCTGGAGTTATTTGGGGCAGCCAGACTGCAGACGGATACAGAGAGAAATTCCACAGTACTGTATCTGGATGGAAGCAGCGATACTTATGCAGAGCTGCCGCAGGGATTGCTGGATAATCAGCAGGCAGTGACGATTCGCATGGATGTAAAGCCTGTCAAGGCAGATTCCCGTAAAAATTATTGGGTTATGGGAGTTGGCCAGAATGACCAGATGTATTATATGCTGAAGACAAATCAGGATTCGATCCGAAGTGCGATTACGGTAGGTTCCTGGCAGAATGAATTTGGCATGACTTCTCCCGCAAACCGAACTATAAAAGATACCTGGGTTACGGTTACAGTTGTGCTGGATGAAACAGGTATGCGTCTGTATCTGGACGGAACGCTTCTGGAAGAAAAGACAGGCGGAGATTTGAATATCAGTGATCTGGGTACGCAGATAAAGGCGTATCTCGGAAAATCCTTCTTTGGAGCGGATGAATATTTTGCAGGATATTATGATAATGTAAGTATTTATAATTATGCAATGACAGATGAAGAAGCGGCAGGGACAGAGAAAAGAGAACTGACCCTTACGTATACCGCAGAAACAGGGGGAAGCATTACAGGGGAAACTTCCCAGAGTGTTGTATCAGGAGAAAGCGGAAGCAAAGTCACTGCGGAAGCGAAAGAAGGCTATCGGTTTGTTTCCTGGAGTGATGGAAACAAAACGGCTGAACGGACGGATATAAATGTAACAAACAGTATTTCTGTTTCCGCTAAGTTTGAACAGATCAAAATCACAGCGTCCAGAGGACTGACGGCGGATTATGAAATGGCATATACGCCGGACGGCGTATTGAAAAACAGAGCTTCCTTATCCGGAAGGCTGGACGCAAAGCTAGTAAATATGACAAGCGAAGATTTTGGCAGTGACGGGACATCGGAAGGAATGAAATTTACCGGGGATGCCGGCAAATATGTGGAGCTTCCGGAAGGCCTGCTTGGAGAAGATGAGACATTTTCCATTGAGACTGTTTTTGAAACGACGACAAAAGCAAATCACTGGCTCTATACGATAGGAAACATTGTGGACGGGGCAAACTATCTGTTTGTGAATCCAATGGACCCCAATGGGAACATGCTGGCGGCAGTAAAAGATAAGACGTCCGAATATCGTGTAACAGAGGGGACAGCCGCTCTTTCCAAAGGGTACCATACGTTAACCCTGACCTTTGATCAGGGAATGATATGCCTGTATCTGGATGGAGAAGAAATTGCCCGAAAATCCACCGGATATTCGATACGGGATATCCTGAAAAACGGGGCGACAGGCGGAGTTTGCGGATTTATCGGAAAATCTCTGTATCCCCATGATCCGGCATTTACCGGAACTGTAAAATCTTTCAAGGTATTCGACTGCGTACTGGACAGTGATCGGGTGAAACGCCGTTTTGCGGGAGAGGAAACAGAACAGTATGTGGAAACGTCTGAAGAAAAGAAGCTGGAATATTTCCTGAGTTTTGAAAAGGAGAATTTAAAAGATGGTTCCGGATACAACAGGCAGGCTTCTTTTGTGCATCAGGAGGACGGCAGGGTTTCGTATCCGACCGGATATGGAAACGCGGGAAAGGCGATTCGTCTGAATAAATCAGGCAGCAAAAGCAGTATTGTCACAGAACAGGGGAATGCGCTTGTGAAGGATTCCATGACAGTTTCCTTCTGGCTGAATGCTCAGGCAGGCGGCATAACAGAAGAACAGGGAGTTCTCACATTTGCGCCGGACGATACGGAAAGCAGCCTGGAAGTATCCGCCGCGGCAGATGACGGAAGCGGAAAGCGAGCGCTTCGGATTACTTATATTGCACGGGGAGAGACCGGCGCGAAGCCATACTATACAGCGTTGTCCGCAGAGGAAGCTTTTCCGGCGGGAGACTGGGTACAGATTACCGTAACGCTGGAAAACGGCCGGCCGACCGTTTATCGGAACGGAGAAAGCCTTGCGCTGCTGCGGGGCGATAAAAACCGGAACAGGCCTTCGGAGAACGGCTGCCGGATTGGGACAGGATGGAACGATGCAGGAGAACAGACATATCTGACAGCGGTATTGGATGATCTGGCTGTTTATAATTACGCATGGGATGCGGAAGCTGTCCGGGAACATACTGTAAAGGCTGTAAAAGAAAAAATCGCTTCTTTTCGTTTTGATAATAAAACGGACGGACTGGCAGGCAGCGGCGCGAAAGCAGCCGTGAAAGGAACGGTTTCTTTTGTGGAAGATGCGGCCAGGGGAACGGTGCTTTCCTTTGACGGAAGCGGCGGCGGTTATCTGGAAGTAACGGCGGTGGACGGCAGCAGCCTGTTAACCGGCGCGGAGGAGTTGACAGTTTCTTATTACAGCAAGCCTGGAAGGAACGGAGCGAACTGGCCGTTTTATGCGGCGCCGAATGCAAATACGCAGGGAGGAAATCCTACGTATCTGGGTATTATTGATAATACGGCGAACCTTACGGTGGAGCGGCATAACAATGGACGGAAAGCGACAGGGACGGCAGGCAGCAGCGGCGATTGGAAGCATGTGGTGGCCGTATTCCAGGCAGAAACAATTAGAATATATGTAAACGGCATATTTCAAAACAGAGCCTCCAATGCGGAAAGCTTAAAACAGATTTTGGGTGAAAACAGCATTTTCCTGATTGGAAAGGCAAATTGGGGGAGCGGAGAATATTACCAGGGACTGCTGGACGAGTATACTGTTTACAATTATGCCATGACGGAAGAGCAGGTATTAAGCCTGGAGCAGCCGGAAATTGAAGAAAAGGAAACGCATATTGTTTCTTATGAAGCAGGGAAAGGAGGAAAAATCAAAGGCAGCTCCGTACAGCAGATAGAAACAGGCGCGGACGGCAGCGAAGTGACAGCCGTCCCTCTAAAAGGATATGAGTTTGCAGGCTGGAGCGACGGCCAAAAGACAGAGCGCAGGAAAGAGAGCCGTGTTACGGCGGATCAGTATTATCGGGCGAAATTCAGAAAGAAAGAACAGATTGCTTATTTTAGCTTTGATGATGAAACAAAAGGACTGTCAGGAAAGGGCGCAAAGGGAATACTATCCGGCAATCCGTCTTTTACAGAAGATGCGGTCAGGGGCAAAGCGCTTGCCCTGAATGGAAACGGCCAGTTTATTCAGGCAGTCGGAGAAGACGAAGAAAGCCTGTTAGACGATCTGGAAGCTGTAACCATGACGTATTACAGCAAAGCCGGGCGCAGCGGGTTGAACTGGGCGCTGTATGGAACGGCAAAGAAGGCGAATTCTTATATCGGAATTTCTGACGGAAGCGATAACATTACAGCTTTCCGCAAATTAAATGGAAGCGGAAATGCAGCAGATACGGCCTCTTCCGGGGAATGGAAGCATGTGGCGGTTGTACTGGATTCAGATACGGTAAGTATTTATGTAGACGGGGTACGAAAAACGTCTGTAAAGAATACGGGCAGTCTGTCCGAAATCCTGGGAAGCGGCAGCACACTGTGGATTGGAAGATCGGGCAATGGAGCGGCAGAATATTATCAGGGGCTGCTGGATGAGTTCTGTATCTACAATTATGCGATGACGGAAGAAGAGATCCGGGCTGTGGGAAAAGGAAGAATTGCTTATTTTTCCTTTGACAACGAAACAGACGGCCTGCAGGGAAGCGGTGCAAAAGCGGACGGACAGGGCAGTCTTACTTTTACAGAGGGTGTGAAAAATCAGGCGCTTTCCCTGGATGGCAGCGGGACAGGATGGCTGAAAGCGGTTTCCTTAAACGGAAGCAGCCTTCTAAAGGATCTTGATGAACTGACCATCGCTTATTACAGCAAGACAGATGGAGGCGATGCAAACTGGAGTTTCTACGCAGCGCCGGATGATAAGACGCAGGGAGCTTCTCCAGTATATCTGGGAATTTCAGACAGCAGCGCCGGAGTCCGTGCGGAACTCCATAATCAGGGGCTCAATGAATCGGCTGGCGCCGTGGCGGATGAGGGCGGCTGGAAACATGTTGCCGTTGTCTATGGGGCGGATACGATAAAGGTTTATATCAATGGGATTCTTTCACAGACAACAGCAAATACGCAAGCCGTCCATGCGGTTCTCGGAAATAGCGGGATTCTTCAGATTGGTAAGGCGAATAAGGGAGCCGGACAATATTACAAAGGACTGCTGGATGAATACAGTATTTATAATTATGCATTGTCAGAAGAGGAAATTGCAAACTTAACGGATGGTTCAGACGGACTTTCTGTTATCACCTATGCGGCGGCTGAGGGCGGAAGCATCCAGGGAAAAACTGTCCAGGCAGTTCTTTGGGGAGCGGATACAGATGAGGTTACCGCAGTGGCCGCAGAGGGCTATAAATTCTGGAAATGGAGCGATGGAAGCTATGATCCGGCCAGAAGTGATAAAAATGTACAGTCTTCACGGACAATTACCGCACAGTTTAAGAAAATAGAACGTGTAACGGTGACTTACGATACATCCGGAAATGGAACGATTGAAGGAAAGGCAGTCCAAACTGTTTCTAAGAGCGGAAGCACAGAGCCAGTCAGGGCAGTTCCGAATGAGGGAAATGTCTTTGTGCAATGGAGCGACGGCAAAAAAGATCCGGAGCGTTACGATTATAATGTATTGGAATCTACAACCATTACAGCGCAATTTCGGCCAAGTGAGAAGTTTCAGGTGACTTATAAAGCCCAGGAAGGCGGAAGCATCCGTGGAATGTCCGAACAGCTTGTGGAACGGGAACAGGATGCCGAACGGGTTACGGCAGTCGGAAATTCACAATACCGGTTCAGCAAATGGAGCGACGGTATAAAAACGGCATCCAGAAAAGATACCAATATTACCGAAGCAAAGACAATTACAGCAGAATTTGTCCCCCGGAGCAAGCGGTGCATCGGAAGCTTTACATTTGACGATGCCGACACAGGACTGTCCGGAAACGGCGCGAAAGCAGAGCTGGTTGGAACAGCGGAACATCTGGCGGATACCGTTTTGGTGGAAGATCAGGAAAGAGGAGCCGTACTTTCCCTGGATGGAACCGGAAGCTGTTATCTGAATGTTGTCAAAGCGGACGGTACAGGCGTTTTAACCGGACAGGATGAGTTTACCGTATCCTTCTACAGCAAAGCAGGGCGTACAGAAGCAAACTGGGCATTTTACGCAGCTAAAAACAGCAAGGAACAGAAATACATGAAGGAGAATTACCTTGCGGTAAGCGACAGGACGGACAGGATAGAAGCAGAGCGTTTCTGGAACGGCAGAGAAGGAAATCCGACGGCGGCTTCGGATGGAATGGATGTGTGGAAGCATATTGTTGTTGTGGCAGATTCTGAGTCCACGAAATTGTATGTAAACGGTGAGCTCAAAGATCTGGCAGAAAATAATGTCCCGGTGACAAATATCCTGCAGGAAAACAGCATTTTGCAGATTGGAAAGGCAAATTGGGGAAGCGGTGAATATTACAAAGGGCTTTTGGATGAGTATTCAATTTACAATTATGCGCTGACGGAAGAAGACGTGGCAAAACTTGAAAGAGGCGAGGAACTGGAAAGCAGTTATCAGGTCAGCTATATAGCCGGACGGGGCGGAAGCATAACCGGGAAAGCGGTGCAGGCGGTAAAATCCAACGGAAGTACAGAAGCAGTAACCGCAGAAGCGAAGGAAGGCTATGAATTTGTACGGTGGAGCGATGGAAAAACACAGGCACAGCGTTTCGATACGGATATTCATGAGGATCAGATTTTTACGGCGGAGTTTAGGCGTCTGAAAGTCGGTAAGATTGCAGAGTTTAGTCTGGAAAACGCGGATGCGGGACTGAATGGGCAAAATGCAGTGGCGTCCCCGGTGGGTACGCTTACCTTTGCCAAAGACGCACAGCGTGGGAGCGTACTTTCCCTGGATGGCAGCAGTTATCTAAAGGTGAAGGCTGCAGATGGCGAAAGCCTGTTGACGGATGTTGAAGAATTGACAGTTTCCTATTACAGCAAAGTAGAGCGTAGGGAAGAAAATTGGGCATTTTATGCTGCTCCAAACAGCCAGGCGCAGGTATATCAGCAGGAGAATTATCTTGCAGTCAGCGACGGAACAGATCAGATAAAAGCAGAACGTTTCCGGAATGGGCGGGAAGGAAATCCGACGGCGGCTTCGGATGGAACGGACGTGTGGAAACATGTTGTCGTTGTTATGGACGCTACATCCACAAAACTGTATATAGACGGAATATTTAGAACCATGGCTCAAAATAACGCTCCGTTAAAATCGATTCTGCAGGAACACAGTATTTTTCAGATTGGAAGGGCAAATTGGGGAGCAGGAGAATACTATCAGGGTCTGCTGTCGGATTATACGGTTTATGATACAGCGCTGACAGAAAAAGAAATTCAAAGGATTGAGGAACTCCGTCCTTATGCAGAGCAGGTGAAAGCGGCAAGAGCGATTGAAAAGGGGAATTATACCAAGGAGAGCTATGAAGCGCTGCAGGCGGCAATACAGGCGGCAGAGGAACTTTTGAACAAAAATCCGAATACAGAGGATCTCGAAGAAGCGATTGCGCGGATTGCGGCAGCGATAGAAGGTCTGCAGGAGGAAGAGGTGCCGTCCCCAGCTCCTGATCCGGAAACAGAAGCGGCCAAAACGCAGCTGACAGAAAAAATGACTGCGGCAAAAGCCATTGAAAAAGGAAATTATACGGATGAAAGCTATGAAACATTGCAAAAGGCAATACAGGCGGCAGAAGCATTGCTGAAAGGAAGTCCGGGAATAAAGGAGCTTGAAGAGGCGGCGGCGAAGCTTGCGGCAGCGATAGAAGGACTTCGGGAGAAAACACCTTCCCCGGAGCCAAATCCGGAAGTGGAAGCAGCCAGAACACAGCTGGCGGAAAAAATAGCCGATGCAAAAACAATTGAAAAAGGCAACTATACAGAAGAAAGCTATGAAGCGCTGCAGGCGGCAATACAGGCGGCAGAAGAACTGCTGAAAGGAAATCCAGGAACAGAGGAGCTCACAAAGGCAATGGCGCAGCTTACGGCAGCAGTAGAAGGACTGCAGGAGAAAAAAGCGCCGTCCCCGGAGCCTGGGGCGAATCCGGATCAGGATCAAAACGGGGATTCTGATTCTGCGCAGGGGAGTGGCAAGCCGCAGCAGATGTCTGAGATTAAGACAATAAAAGCAGTGCAGAATGCGAAAAATGCCAGCGCGGTTATCAGCTGGGGAGCAGTCAGCGGCGCAAAAGGCTATGTGATATACCGTTCCGGAAAGGCGGGCAGCGGATACAAAAAGATTGCAGCCGTATCCGCTTCCAAACGGAAGTACACGGATAAAAAAGTGAAGCCAGGGAAGAAATACTATTATAAAATTCTGGTACAGGGCAGCAGCGCGTCTTATAACAGCAGGCTCAGCCGCAAATATGCAGAATTGTATGTACTGAAACGGCCTGTTTTAAAGGCAGTCAGCATGAAGGGCAAAAAAGTGAAACTGTCCTGGAAAAAAGTGAAAGGAGCTTCCGGATATACGGTTTACCAGTCCGCCAATAATAAGAAATTTAAAGCGGTAAAAACACTGAAAAAAGCATCTTCGGCCAAACTGGTACTTCAAGTGAAAAATGCGAAGAAAAAGGTATATATTAAAATACGTCCCTATAAGCTTGTAAAGAAAAAGAAAGTATACGGGACATATTCAAAAACCGTAACGGTCAGACTAAAGTAAAATAAGAAACTTATATTGTAGAGCACGGCTACGATCCGGTATTTGGCGCAAGGACATGAAAGCGGTTTTTGCAGAAACATGTGGAAACGCTGTCGGCCAAACTGATTTTAGCGGATAAAGTGCAGGGCGGCGATACGATTTGGATTGCTGTAAAAGAGGATGCGCTTGCGGCGGAGGTCAGAAGCGGTAAAGAAAAGGTGGAATAATGGTTTTATATATGCCAGATAAAAAACAGGGCGCACGATAACGGATGGTGCGTCCTGTTTTTGCGGGGATTGTATGTGTATAGCTGGCTGATATACTTTTTTCGCGGCTAAAATTCTTTAAAACAGGTTATAAAAGATTTCATCCAGAGGGATACGGAAATTATCATAAAGCGATACCGGTATCTCTTTTTTGCTTTCCTGCCGTTCTTGTTCTGTGATCCCGGGAAAGTCCGGGAATATGCCGTAGAACCCGTCAAGGGTATATTTGCCGTCAGACAGAATATAGGCTTCTATGGAACGCATCATCGGATCGGCGATCCAGTATTCTTTTACCCCGGTTCTTTCATACAGATCTTTTTTGTAGCCCCGGTCATTTTTGGCAGTGCTGGGGGATAGGGCTTCTACGATTAAATCGGGTGTACCATGAATGCCGTCCGGTTTGATGATATCTTTGCTGCAGATAATCATTGCATCAGGGATTACAGTATCTTCTTCGGTAATAAAGACATCTACGCCGCCGCCAAATGCTTCACATGGTTTCCCTTTTAAATAGTTCCGGAAAATATGATAGATATTTCCTGCTGCCCGGTTATGGTTCACCGACGGACGCGGCGACATCAGGAAAATCTGCCCGTTTAGTTTTTCTTCCCAGGGTTCCTCCTGGTATGCAAGGTTGTCAGTCATAGCGGCGCTCCTTTCTGCTTATATGGGCTTCTGCTCCTGATTTTCTTATTTCACTCGTTATAATAATGATTGTCATAGTCTGGTTCATCATAATCAAATACATCCCTTCCAAATGTAGCCGGGTATGGCATAGACTAAGAAATCTGCTTATGGGTTCATGTCGATTTTTAGCTTGTACTGTACGGCTCGGTGTGTTAGAATAAAAATGTAGAAATCAGGAACGGATTAACGGTGTACCACCCGGCGCTGTTGCAGCAGCGTCGGGCAAGGGATGGTATCATAGCTACCACACAGTACAGATCAAATCTGCGATACACGCATATTCATTATATCGGAATTGTATGTGAATTACAACCGAAAGATAGGCGCGTGTGGGCGGCGGATCTGTCACGCCTTATAGATCACGGGGTGGAAGTGTGGACGCATACTTTACACCCCGTTTCTGGTTTCTCACAAGGACTGCCCATAGCGAGAGCTGCCGTGCGGCAGCCCGGTGAGAAATCGGAGTTTGGGAGACTGCGGTTTATTTCGTGTACCGCAGTTTTCTTTTGCAGGAGAACTGCGCTCCAAATGATCTTAAGGCATAGAGATAGCTGTAAGGAGGGGATATGAAACAGGAAAATGAGTTTAGTATTCTGGTAAAGAGCCGCAGGCTGACGGAATACATCTTTACCATAACAGAAAAGTCTCCAAAAAAGTTCCGGTTTACAATTACCGCGAAACTGCAGAACGGTGCGCTGAATGCGATGGAGCAGCTGATTCGCGCCAATGAATACTATATTAAGGACAAATCCCAGACAGAAAGCTATCAGAAACGGCTGAATTGCCAGAGGGAAGCTATGATTGAGTTAAAACTTCTGGGCTATATGTCCATGATCGCAAGGGAACAGGAATGCATCCTGCCAAAGCAGCAGGAACAGATTGCCGTGCAGCTAAGCGAATGCAGGAAAATGCTGTGGGCATGGATGCTGAGTGATAAAAAACGCCTGTGGGGATAAGGTTATCTGGTGGTGGCTGCGGTCGCCGGGCAGCAATACAAATAACGCCGCGAATGTCAACAACAATGGCAATGTCAACAGGAATGGCAACAATGTCAACAATAACAATCGCGCGTGTGTGCCAGATTTGCCCCGTCAGCAATCCCTGGGCCAGAAACTGCTTTTAAGCAAAAGCAGTCCGTGCGCGGGGGCAAAGGAACCGTATTCCCTTTCACAGGGGATAAAGCCCTGTGGAAAAAGAACTGCCGCCGGGAGCGGAAACATATGCCGCATGGTTATTTTTCCAATCAATGAGGAGCGGGGCTCCTTCCGGCGGCATCAGAAAAGGACAGAATGATGTATGATGAAATGATGTACGAGTTTGACAGGCTCTATGAAGCCTGGAAAAAATGCAGAAGAGGAAAATTGCAGAAAACGGAGGTGATACAGTTTGAATTGAATCTGTCAGAGGAACTGGTAAAGCTGCAGAGGGAATTGAAAGAGAAAACCTATCGGATCGGGGATTATTACAAATTTACGGTTTATGATCCGAAGAAGAGGGAGATCCAGGCGCTGCCCTTCCGGGACAGGATTGTGCAGCACAATTTGTGTGACAATATCGCAAGCCCTTTGATGGAACGCCATTTGATTTATGACAACAGCGCCTGCCGTAAGGGAAAAGGGACGCACCAGACCATAAAGTTTTAAAGACAAGGCTGCATCGTGTGGTAAAAGAGGAAGCAGTATATCAGCTCTTATTACAGATCATAGACAGTTATGAGAAAACGCCTGGGAAGGGTCTGCCTATGGGGAACCAGACAAGCCAGTGGTTTGCGCTGTATTATCTGGATGGCCTGGATCGGGTGGCAAAAGAGAAGTACCGGATGAAATATTACACACGGTATATGGACGACTGCATTATTCTGTGCAGGGATAAGGAATATCTGAAGCAGTGCCTGTCAGCGATGAAGTCTTATGTGGAAGAAGAACTATTGTTAAAATTTAATGAGAAAACGCAGCTGACTACAATCAAAAACGGCGTGGACTATCTGGGGTTTCATTTTTATCTGACAGATACCGGGAAAGTGATACGCAGATTAAGAACCAGCAGCAAGCGCAGATGGAAGCGGCGGCTGAAAAAGATGGAGCGGCAGTACCGGGAGGATGAGATTACATTTGAAGAAATCTCCCGGAGTGTTGCAAGCTATAAGGGGCACTTAAAGCATGGGCATACCTATAGATTGAAGCGAAAGGTGTTCCATGATTTTGTATTGACAAAGGAGAAGAAACCTGATGAGAAAAATGGAGAATAGAATGAAAAAGAATCTGAAAAACAGAACAAACAAATGCATCTCTCTGCTTCTGGCAGCAGTGATGCTTCTGGCCATACAGGGGATCCCTGTGCTGGCGGAGACAGTAGGGAATGATACGCTGGAAATCGACTCTGAGACATGCGTGCCATACGGTGATACAGTGGAAATTACAGGGCGGGAGGAGCCGAAAAATCCGGTGCATCACTGTGTAAAAGATGATAATACGGATTGGGGCTATGTATATTTCGGTAGCTATCCCCAGACAGAGGTCACAGGGGATGCGCTGACGGCGGCAATTACAGGGGCGTCTTATAATACAGACGGGGACGCCTGGGTGGACGACATAAAGTACCGCAGGATCAGTAAGAATGACACGAATTATGATGGATATTTTGGAGACAGCGACTACCGTTATTTCAAATGGGAGCGCATCAAATGGCGCGTGTTAAAAAATGATGGCAGTACACTGTTTGTTGTGGCGGATAAAGGGCTGGACTGCAAAGACTACAATGAAGAGTACACGTCCATCACATGGGAAAACTGCACCCTGAGAAGCTGGCTGAACAACGAGTTCTACGGTATGGCGTTCAGCAGTGATGAACAGGGGGCGATAGTCAGGCAGAACATTGTGAATGAGGATAACCCTTATTATGGTACAGAAGGTGGGAATGATACCAGTGATAACGTTTTTCTACTTTCTATTGGTGAGGTGTTAAATCCAGAGTATGGGTTCTGTGAAGATGGGGATGCATATTCTGCCAGTCGCTGGATGGAGTTAAGCGATTACGCACATGCAAGGGGAGCTTACGCTGCTACAGGGGATACTTATGCAGGCAACTGCTGGTGGTGGCTGCGGTCGCCGGGCAGCTATACAGGTTATGCCGCGTTTGTCTTCTACCATGGCTATGTCTACCGGGGTGGCATCAATGTCTCCTATGATTCCTGCGCGTGTGTGCCAGCTTTGCATATTAATCTGTCCTCTGATCTCTGGTCTGCTGTGGATGATGGAGGCAGTAATGAAAAGCCAGGAGAAGGTATACCGAAAAATCCGGTGCATCACTGTGTAAAAGATGATAATACGGACTGGAGCTATGTATATTTCGGCAGCTATCCCCAGACAGAGGTCGTCGTTACAGGAGATGAGCCGACAGAGGCAATTACAGGGGCGTCTTATAATGCGGACGGGGATGCCTGGGTAAACGGCACAAAGTATCGCAGGATCAGCAGGAATGCCGTCGTTACAGGGGATGAGCCGACAGAGGCGATTACAAGCGACTACCGTTATTTCAAATGGGAGCGCATCAAATGGCGCGTGTTAAAAAATGATGGCAGTACACTGTTTGTTGTGGCGGATAAAGGGCTGGACTGCAAAGACTACAATGAAGAGTACACGTCCATCACATGGGAAAACTGCACCCTGAGAAGCTGGCTGAACAACGAGTTCTACGGTATGGCGTTCAGCAGTGATGAACAGGGGGCGATAGTCAGGCAGAACATTGTGAATGAGGATAACCCTTATTATGGTACAGAAGGTGGGAATGATACCAGTGATAACGTTTTTCTACTTTCTATTGGTGAGGTGTTAAATCCAGAGTATGGGTTCTGTGAAGATGGGGATGCATATTCTGCCAGTCGCTGGATGGAGTTAAGCGATTACGCACATGCAAGGGGAGCTTACGCTGCTACAGGGGATACTTATGCAGGCAACTGCTGGTGGTGGCTGCGGTCGCCGGGCGGCGATACACTTCTCGCCGCGCGTGTCATCAGCTTTGGCAATGTCGACCGGAATGGCGGCCATGTCGACGATAGCCTTCGCGCGTGTGTGCCAGCTTTGCATATTAATCTGTCCTCTGATCTCTGGTCTACTGCGGACGATGGAAGCAGCGGCGAAGGAGGAAACGGCGGCACGAACGAAGATCGCATCAGCAGCTTCCGCCTCACTCCTTCCGCCTCCATTACAACCGAGGCGCCTGTCATTATCTCCGGCTCTCTGGAGTTGTCAGCACAGGCGGAAACATCCCCTACCATCCTGCAGCAGGAGATTGACGCCATTACATGGACGAGCAACAATCCCAAAGTTGCACAGGTGACAAACATCAGCGCAGCCAAATCCCCCGACAGCCGTTCCGCCTCCCTGTCCATCACCGTCACACCTTATACAGAGGGAACGACAACAATCACAGGCAAAGCATCAACAGGCCAAACGGCAGTCTGCGAACTAAATGTAAAGAATCCTGCCGGCACACCTTCCCAGATCAGCCTTACAAAAGCAACTGCCACACTGAAAAAAACTTCCTGCGTTTACAACGGAAAAGCCCAAAAACCAAGCGTAACGGTAAAACTCGGTTCCAAAAAACTGACAAAAGACAAAGATTACAAACTGACCTACAAAAATAACAAAAAAGTCGGAACCGCATCTGTAATCATCACAGGAATCGGAGAATACACAGGCACCCTTACAAAGACCTTTAAAATCGTCCCCAAAGGAACCTCGATTTCCGGCAAAGTCAAAGCGAAATCCAAGGGCTTTACCGTATCGTGGAAAAAGCAGAAGTCCATCACAGGCTACCAGCTGCAGTATTCCACCAGCAAAAAGTTTGCAAAAAAAGCAACTGTAACAAAAACAATAAAGAAAAAATCCGCCACGAAATGGAGCAGCGGAAAATTAAAACCAAATAAAATCTATTACATCCGGCTTAGAACCTATCAAACCGTAAAAGGCAAAAAATACGAATCCGCATGGTCAAAAGCCAAAACTGTAAAAACCAGGAAATAACCCTGATAATAAGGGGCTGCCGGGAAATGGACAGCCCCTTTATCAACTGTTTTTCTTTTCATCCAGATACCCTGTTTCCATAGGTATCTGGATGTTTTGCTGTCTATACCAGATACAGCTGTTCTTTCAGGGCGTCCTGCAGCGCCTGGGAAAAATTTCATCCGGCATTTCGTATTTTTCTTTTGTATAATCACCCTGTCCCCCATTGTCATATTTTTCAAGGTATCTGGCCATGCCAATAGGGCCTAATGCGTTTATAAGGGCTTCTGTTCCTAACCTTCTTATTTCACTTGTGTTATTCATAAGACAACGGTACACAGTGGTGTCACAGGAAATATAAGCAGCAAAAGAATCACCGTCCAAACGAATTGCATGAATAGGGGATGCGGCTGGAATTGTGGACTTTTCATCTTCCAAATGTGTGAGCATAAGGGCAAGGGCATCTTTAGCCATTTCCATTCCGTCTTCGAAGGAATCTCCACAGGTATAGCAGCCTTCAATGTCAGGGAAATGGATGGAAAAACTATTTTCTTCTGGTGTAAAAACTGCGGGATATACATATTTAGCCATTGTTTTATTCTCCTTCCACTATTATATGATATTATTATTATGCATGTATAAAATACGTAGATCAAGAGGGAATACATATAAAACACGTAGTTAAGGTTAAGATGCTTCTGGGTTCGGATGCTAAAATCCTATCTGCTTTTACCCTCTCCGTGTTGGCGTGTGCAGCTGCCCACTTCATATGCAAGTGGATAAACAAGGAGGAACAGCGGCAGCCTGGCCCAAACGGTTTACTTCTCCATAAAAAAAGAATCCCCGAAAACTTTAAATAATATGAAGTAAATGGCAAAATGCAGCAAGCGCAAAGACCGAGGCTGAATAGTTGCAAACATTCCCGCATATAGTATCCTAAGAGAATATAAAGCAGTGACGGCATGAATAAAATACGCAGCTTTCTATGGAAAATGGACGTTCTGCTGGCGTGTATCGTACTGGGGATGGCAGCGGAACATGGAGTGAAACATTTTATAAACAGAATAGAGAATACAGATAACCAGCCGGTTATGAACGTGGTGTCAAAGGAATCTCCCGACAGGAATCTCTCTGAGCCTTATGGAGATGTTTCTTTGCCATCGAAGGATCATAAGGAGAGATCGTTTGATAAAACCACGCAGGATTTGGTAAAGAAAAAAGTTGCACTGACGTTTGATGACGGTCCGAATGCTGATTATACGGAAATGCTCTTAGCCGGTTTAAAAGAACGTGGTGTATGCGCCACGTTCTTTTTGCTGGGAAAAGAAGTGGATCGGCTGCCTGAAATTGTAGAGCAGATGCATGAAGACGGTCATCTGATTGGAAACCATTCTTATGAGCATGTAAATCTGGGCGCGCTGAGTGATGAAGCGGCGATTGCGCAGGTCGATGAGACAAACGAGGCAATTTATAATGTAACGGGGGAATATCCGGAATATATTCGGCCGCCCTTTGGCAGCTGGAAGAAGAATCTGGACTATGAAACAACAATGATCGAGGTGCTCTGGGATGTAGATCCTTTAGACTGGAAAACAGAAAACACGGATCGGGTGGTGAAACGGGTATTAAAGAACGTAAAAGCAGATGATATTATCCTGCTGCACGACGCTTCCGAATCTTCTGTAAACGCGGCATTTCAGATTATTGACAAACTGACAGCCGAGGGCTATATGTTCGTAACCGTCGATGAGATACTATTTGACTAGCAGGATATACCTGTAATATAATGAAAAAAGTTGATGCTCCGGCAGCTCACCTGCTGAGCTGCCAGGAGCGGAAAAGAACAGGTTGAAAAATTGGATGCCCCGGCAGTTTGATTTTCGTGCTGCCAGGAGCCGGAAACAGACAGAACATCAGGGAGGCAATATGAAATTTCTTCATATCTCAGATCTTCATATCGGAAAGCGTGTCAATGAATTTTCCATGGTGGAAGAGCAAAAATACATATTAAACCGGATTCTTGCAATTGCAGAAGAAGAACAGGCGGAAGGCGTGATGATAGCGGGGGATATTTACGATAAAGCTGCGCCTTCTGCTGAAGCAGTGCAGATATTTGACCGATTTCTGACCGGACTGGCCAGACAGAACAGAAAAGTGTTCCTGATCAGTGGAAATCATGATTCTGCGGAACGGATTGCATATGGCTCGCAGATAATGAAAGACAGGGAAATCTATATTTCCCCGGTCTATAACGGCACAGCGGCTAAAATTGAATTATCCGATACATACGGCTCACTCTTCCTCTATCTGCTTCCCTTCATAAAACCCGCAGTTGTGCGCCATGTTCTCGAACAGGAGCAGGCAAAAGACTTGCCGGAAAGCTACCATGAAGCAGTAAAGGCGGCGATCGATCGGATGGAAGCGGACCCGGCAGAACGCAATATCCTTGTGGCGCATCAGTTTGTAACAGGGGCGGGACGCTGCGACTCCGAGGAACTGCCCTCCGGGTATTCAGCTATGCCTCCCGGTAACTCTAAGGAACTGCCCTCCGGCGATTCTAATGCCATACCCTCCGGACTGTCCGGCAATCCTTCCGCAGATCACATGGTTTCCGTCGGAGGCATTGACAATGTGGATGCCTGGGTATTTGACGCTTTTGATTATGTGGCGCTGGGACATATCCACAGCCCCCAGTCTGTAGGACGGGAAACCATCCGCTACTGCGGTACGCCGTTAAAGTATTCCTTTTCGGAGGCCGGGCAGGAGAAATCGGTTACCGTTGTGGATTTCAGGGAAAAAGGACAGGTAGAGCTTCGTATGGTTCCGCTGGTTCCGCTTCACGATATGCGTATGATCCGGGGGACGTATCTGGAAGTGACGGCGCGTTCTTTTTATCAGGGCATGGACACAGAGGACTATCTGAAGATTACGCTGACAGATGAAGAGGACGTTCCGGACGCTATGCAGAAACTGCGTTTGATTTATCCCAACCTGATGCGCCTGGAATATGACAACAGCCGGACCAGGGACAGCAGGGCGATGGAAGCGGCGGAGGATATGGAACAGAAGTCAGAACTGGAATTATTTGAAGAATTTTATGAGCTGCAGAATAATCAGCCCATGAGTGAGGAACAGACGGAATATGTCAGGCAAATGATAGAAGGGATGTTATGAAGCCAGTAAAACTTACGATAAGCGCATTCGGGCCATATGCGAAGAAGACAGAACTTGATTTTACCAGATTCGGCGGGCAGGGAATCTACCTGATTACCGGGGATACCGGGGCGGGAAAAACGACAATTTTCGACGCTGTTATTTTTGCGTTATATGGAAAAGCCAGCGGAGATGTGCGTGAGGCGGATATGTTTCGCAGCAAATACGCAGATAAGGATGTCCCAACCTTTGTGGAATACATATTTGATTACCATGGAAAGCGGTATACCGTGCGGAGAAATCCGGAATACCTGCGGCCCAAGGAACGGGGCTCTGGTTACACAACCCAGAAAGCGGAAGCCACACTGACGTTTCCAGATGGACGCAGCCCTGTGACCAAATCGACAGACGTAACCAAAGCAGTTACGGAGCTGATTGGCCTTGACCGCAGGCAGTTTATGCAGATTGCCATGATTGCGCAGGGAGATTTCCAGAAGCTGCTGCTGGCAGGAACGGAGGAGCGCAGCACGATTTTCCGGCAGATTTTTGGAACCGGGATATACCAGAGCCTGCAGGAGCAGTTAAAGGCATCGGTAAAAAAGCAATGGAAAGAATATGATGAACTCAGACGCAGCATCCGGCAGTATATGGATGGGATTCTCTGCATCGAAGACGCGTCTATTTTCCCACAGCTGCCGCGGGGGATGGAAGGATACCAAAAAGGGCTTTCCCTGAGATTAGAAGGAATAAAAAAAGAGGGATTTGACAGCAGAATCAAGGAAGGCATCGAGCTGTTAGAAGAACTCTGCAAAAGAGATCAGGCGGTCTTACATGTTTTAGACGGGGAAATGAGACAGAAGGATATTCTGATTCAGAAAGAAGCGCAGCTGATTGGAAATATTCATAAAGTAAAAGAACAGCGGGAACAGCTTCTGGAACACAGGACACTGCTGCAGGAACAGCTGCCCCGGTTAGAAGAAGAAAAAGCCCGCTATACACAAGCGGAAGCAAAAGCCGGAGAATGCCCTGCAATCGCTTTGCAGATAAAAGAGCAGCAGGACAGGCTGGTTGTGTTTGACACGCTGAAACGGGAAAAAGCCAGATTAGAAGCAGAAGAGCAGGCTCTTTTACAGGAAACAGAGCGGCAGAAAGAGCTGGGACGAAAGCTGCAGGAGCTGGAAAAATCTCTGCGCACAGATCAGGAAGAGTTAAATACGCTTTCTGTTGTCGGGGAAGAAAAGGAACGTCTGGAATACAAAAAGAATACCGCCCAGCGGGATAAAAACAATCTCTGCAGGCAGAGGGACGAGCTGAAACAGGAACTTGCAAAGCAGCGGGAGAACCGGAAACAGATAGCGAAAGAGCAGGATACATTACAAAAGCTTACCGAAGAAATCCGCGGCTGCAAAGCGCAGGCGGAGGCTTTGGCAGACCGGGATACCATGCTGCTGTCTGCGCAGGAAGCAAAAAAACAGATCAAAGCGCAGGAAGCAATCTTAGAAAATGAGATAGCAGAGCAGAAAGCCATTACACAAAGGATACAGAAGGAAGAGCGCCGCTGCAAAGAGCTGCTTTTACAGGAACAGACACTGCAGAAAACAATCGAAGCGCAGAACGCAGAACAGGAAACACTAAAAGCCGCAAAAGAAACCGCGTTAAACTGCCGCCATCAGGCCGAAGCCGCAAAAGAACAGTTAGAAACGGTTCAGAGGCAGATAGAAGGGCTGCGCAGCTCAAAAAAAGAAGCTGAGGACAGGCGGACAGCCTGTGAAACGCTGCAGATCAGGGCAAAAGAGGAGCAAAAGCAGCTGGATCAGATGAAGGAAGAATGGGAGCTGCTGAAAGACCGTGATGGCCGTCTGCTTCTTTTACAGCAGAAAAAACAGGAACTTGCGGCACGCAGCCAGGAGCTGGGACAATTGCAGGCCGGTTTGGATCGGTTTGCGCTGGGGCAAACAGAGCTGCAGTCTGCGCAGGAGCAGTATCAAAAGGCCGTTCAGCTTAAAACAGAGCTGCAGTCAGCATACCAGCATATGGAACAGCAGTTTTTAGACGCCCAGGCCGGGATACTGGCACGGGATTTAAAAGAGGGAGAGCCATGTCCCGTCTGCGGTTCCGTGCATCATCCGGCGCCAGCCGGATTACAGGAGACAGTTCCGGCAAAAGAAGAACTGGAAAGGGAAAAGGAGCAGCTTACCATACAGCAGGAACAGACAGAACGCCTCAGCGCCGGGGCAGGCCAGCTGTCAAAACGCCAGCAGGAGTGGAAGCAGGAGATTTGCGAAGCGGCAGGCAGGCTCTTTGGCGCGGCGGAAGACGATTTTGTCAGCCTGAACCGCAAAATCGCCATACAGGCGCAGCAAATCCAGTCAGAAACAGCAAGTAATACGGAAGACATAAAAATCTGTGAAAAAGAGATTGCCCGCCAGAAGGAACTGGATCAGAAAATAAAACGGGAAGAAGCCAGACAGAACAAGCAGAATGAACAATTACAGCAAAGCAGGCAGGAATATGCAGTATGTAAGGGGCAGCTGGAAGAAAAACTGAAACAGTGGGAACATACACGGCAGACACTGCAGCTCTCCGCAGCTGCCAGCCACACAGGCAACAGTTCTTTTGTAAGTGACGGAGAATACAGCAGCTCGTCCGGATATACAGGGAAAACAGGTACAGCCGCCGACCGCCCATGTCACAGCAGTTCTGTAAATGGCGGAGAATGTGACAGCCTGACCGTGTACACAGAAGACGCAGCTGCAGAACTCTCATTTACTACATGGCGCCGCCAGTGCCTGTCAGATGCAGAGCATGTGGAATCCAAACTGAAGGAACGTTACAAGGAAAGCAAAGATCAGCTGAAACAGGCGGAGCAGCAAAGAAAACGCCTGGAAAAATCGGAAGCGGAAACTGCCGAAACAGAACGCCAGCTGCAGCAGTTAAAGCAGGAAATCACAGCAGCCCAGGAACATACAGCAGTATTAAAAGGACAGGAAACAATCTTGAAGCAGCAGACAGCCAGGGATATAGAAAACATAAAGCCGCTCCTGCTGGCGCAGGGCTATCCTGTAACAGCCGCAGCCGCCTTTACCGTGGGAGGCAGTATAAGCAGCAGTAAGGCACAGGATTATCTTCTAAATTCTGCAGACACTGGCGCGGATACATCCCAGGTGCAGGAACTGCTGGTTTCCATAAAAGAAGCAATCGATAGCCTGGCAGAGCAGATCGCAGAAATAAAAGCGCAGATTGCCGAGCGCACCCGCCTGAAAGAAATGGAGCAGCAAAAAGCAGAACAGCTTTCCAATAGCCAGAATCTATTACATACGCTGGAAAAACAGGCGGAGGGAATCGAAAGCCGCCGCCGTGAAAAGAACAGGCAGCTGCTGGAATGCCTGAATGCGGCAGCTATGGACACAGACTGCGCAATGCCGGAAGAAACGCTGATTGCCGCAGCTTTTGACAGAGAAACAGAATTAAAGGAAACAATCGCTGTTCTTACAGCAGAATTGCAGAAAAATCATGCCAGGCTTTTGCGAAAGCAGGAACTGGAGCAAAAGCTCCCGGTAAAAGAAGCGGAAAGAAAAACGCTTACAGAAGCGATACAGAAGTCCGAAGTAATACAGACAAAACAGAAAACAGGCTGCGACGCCCGAAAGGAGCAGATTCAAAATCTGTCAAACCAGCTTGGAACAGAAAGCGCAGAGGCGTTACAGAAGAATATCCGCATTTTAAAAGAACGCGCAGCTGCGTTGGAGGCTTCACTGGAAGCGGCAAAGCAGACCTATACAGAATGCCAGACCAAAACAGAGCGGCTGGCTGCAGCCGTTGAGACATTAGAGAGCCAGCTGGCAGCAGCCGGGGAGGCAGGGCTTTTGCAGGAGGAAGAAGTGCTGGCGCGGAAGGAAACATGGCAGCAGGAACGGGATATGCTTTCTGCCAGACGGGATGAAATCAATACCGCTTTTACCACAAACAGCAATATCTGCCGGGCTGTAAAAACAAAGCAGGATACCATTGTGGAAGTGGAGCGGAAATATATCTGGATGAACGCGCTTTCCGACACGGCAAACGGCAAGTTAAAGGACAAGCAGAAGGTTGAGCTGGAAACGTATGTCCAGATGGCATATTTTGACCGCATTCTAATCCGTGCAAACCGAAGGCTGATGACGATGAGCGGAGGCCAGTATGAATTAAAGCGGGAAGCCGTTTCGCAAAGCCAGAGCAAAAAAGAAAAACTGGGGTTAGAGCTTTGCGTAATCGATCATTATAATACGACAGAACGCAGTGTAAAAACGCTCTCCGGCGGAGAATCTTTCCAGGCGTCCCTTTCCCTGGCATTGGGGCTTTCGGATGAGATACAGTCCAATGCCGGAGGCATTCAAATGGACTGTATGTTTGTGGATGAGGGTTTTGGCTCTTTGGATGAGGAAACCTTAAACCAGGCGATGCGCGCACTGATACAGCTGACGGAAGGAAACCGCCTGGTGGGAATTATTTCCCATGTTTCTGAACTGAAAGAGAAAATCGAACGAAAAATCCTTGTTACAAAGAAGATGGAAAATGGACGGGTCAGCAGTTACGCCGAGATAGAATAAATTTTATCCTTGTAAAATAAGGGAAATTCATGTATCTTTATTGAGGGAGACGGTGACGCAACGGAGAGGAAATAAGATGGATTTATTTGAATATATGAGAGAACAGAATCAGGAAAAAGAATCGCCTCTGGCCTCAAGGCTGCGCCCGACGAACCTGGAAGAGGTAGTGGGGCAGCGGCATATTATTGGAAAGGACAAACTTCTTTACCGCGCCATCAAGGCGGATAAGCTTTCTTCCGTGATATTTTACGGGCCGCCGGGAACCGGAAAGACGACTCTGGCAAAAGTGATTGCCCATACGACCAGTGCGGAATTTACCCAGATCAACGCGACGGCCGCCGGAAAAAAGGATATGGAAGAAATCGTCCATAAGGCGAAAGACAATCAGGGCATGTACGGTAAAAAGACGATTCTCTTTATCGATGAAATTCACCGGTTTAATAAAGGCCAGCAGGATTACCTGCTTCCGTTTGTGGAGGACGGCACGGTGATTCTGATTGGGGCGACGACAGAGAATCCCTATTTTGAAGTAAATGCCGCGCTGATTTCCCGCTCCGTGATTTTTGAACTGAAATCCCTGTCCAAAGAAGATATCAAAGTCCTGCTGCTTCGGGCAGTGCAGGACGATGTGAAAGGAATGGGCTCTTATGGAGCGGTAATAGAGGAAGACGCCCTGGATTTTCTGGCGGATATCAGCAATGGGGACGCAAGGGCTGCGTTAAACGCAATTGAACTTGGCGTTCTGACGACAGAACGGGGAAGCGATGGAAAGATTCACATTACAATCGATGTTGCGCAGGCCTGTATTCAGAAACGGGCGATAAAATATGACAAAAGCGGGGACAGCCATTATGATACGATTTCCGCTTTTATCAAAAGTATGCGGGGCTCCGATCCGGACGCGGCAGTATATTACCTTGCCAGAATGCTGTATGCCGGAGAAGATATCCGGTTTATTGCAAGGCGGATTATGATTTGTGCGGCGGAGGACGTGGGCATGGCGGACCCAAATGCGCTGACAGTGGCAGTTTCCGCGGCGCAGGCGGCGGAACGGCTTGGGATGCCGGAAGCAAGGATTGTACTGTCAGAAGCAGTTACCTATGTAGCGACGGCGCCCAAAAGCAATTCCGCTTATCTGGCCATTAACAAAGCGCTCGAAGTGGTAAAGCAGACACAGACAGCCCCGATACCGTCTTACCTGCAGGATTCCAGCTATAAATCTTCCGGCAGGCTTGGACGGGGAATCGGCTACCAATATGCCCATGATTATCCGGGACATTATGTAAAACAGCAGTATCTGCCGGACGCCCTGGCGGAGGAGAAATTTTATCATCCTACGGAAAATGGATATGAGCGGCAGGTACAGGCTTATCTGAAGCGTCTGGAAGAATATTAGATGAGGAAACCGAACGCAGTCTGTGCGCATTATGCGCAGATGAAATCTGGTGATAACATAAATTAAAATAGATCAGGAGGACTAGAAATGAAACCATATCAGGAAATGACCAAAGAAGAATTACTCGAAGAAAAGAAGCAGCTCGACGCAGAATACAGAAGGTATCAGATGCGGGGGCTTCAGCTGGATATGTCCAGAGGAAAGCCTTCTGCAGAACAGTTGGATCTTTCCATGGAAATTATGGATGTACTGCACAGCGGCGTGGATCTGGCATGTGAAGACGGAACCGACTGCCGGAATTACGGCGTCCTGGATGGAATTCATGAAGCGAAAGTGCTGATTGGCGATATGATTGAATGTCATCCGGACAATATTATTATTTACGGCAATTCCAGCCTGAATATTATGTATGACACAATTTCCCGCTCTATGACCCATGGCGTAATGGGAAGCACGCCCTGGTGCAAACTGGATCAAGTGAAATTTTTATGTCCGGTGCCCGGATATGACAGGCATTTTACGATTACCGAGCACTTCGGGATCGAAATGATCAATGTTCCGATGCTTGAGACCGGGCCGGATATGGATATGGTTGAAAAGCTGGTAGCAGAGGATGAAGCCGTCAAAGGAATCTGGTGTGTGCCAAAATACTCCAATCCGCAGGGAATCACGTATTCCGATGAAACTGTGCGCCGTTTTGCCAGATTAAAACCGGCGGCAAGGGATTTTCGGATTTACTGGGACAACGCGTACGGCGTACATCATCTGTATGATATCGATCAGGATAATCTGGTGGAGATTTTCGCAGAATGTAAGCGGGCGGGCAATCCCGATATGGTTTACAAATTCTGCTCCACTTCAAAGATCAGCTTTCCGGGTTCCGGCCTTGCTGCAATCGCGACTTCGGCCAATAACTTAGAAGACATCAAGAAACAGTTATTTGTACAGACCATTGGATATGATAAGGTGAACCAGCTTCGCCATGTCAGATTTTTCAAAGATATCCATGGAATTACGGAGCACATGAGAAAACATGCGGATATCCTGCGCCCCAAATTTGAAATGATTCTGGATCTGTTTGACAGAGAGCTGGCGGACAGAGGCGTGGGAAGCTGGTACAGGCCCAAGGGAGGCTATTTTATCTGTTATGAAGCCATGGATAACTGTGCGAAGGAAATTGTCTCCAAAGCGAAAAAAGCGGGCGTTGTGATGACTCCGGCAGGCGCTACGTTCCCATATGGCAAAGATCCAAAAGATTCTGTTATCCGGATTGCGCCGACGTATCCGAGCCTGGAAGATCTGGAAGTTGCGACCCGTATTTTTGTTGTCTGCGTGAAACTGGTAAGTATCGAAAAATTTTTAAATAATTAATGGAAGATCTGCAAAAGTATTGCAATTTCCAGAATTTGGTGTCACAATAAAAATGTGTGCTGTTTTGCAGCTCTTAACGGAGGGACTTGCAAATGGGGTAATGCAGTCGAAAGAGGATTAGGCGCAGCAGTTACATGTAAGGGGAAAGGGGTGACAGATGGCTGCTGGCAGCAGCTGTGTACAGGAGGTTTTACATGGAATATAAAACGATAGCTGATGTTTCAAAGCCGGTATCCCGTATCGTATTTGGAACGGCAATATCGGCAATGATACGCGGAGAGAATGCGCACAAATTATTAGATGCGGTTTATGCGGCAGGAATCAACACCTTTGATACAGCCAGAGCCTATGGCATGGCCGAGAAGTCTCTGGGCAGCTGGATCGCGGCAAAAGGCATTCGGGATAAGGTTGTGATTTTGTCAAAAGGCGCACATCCGCTGGAAGGTTCCCATGAACCCAGGGTAACTCCGCAGGCGATTCGCGAAGATGTGGAGAAATCTCTGATGATGCTGCAGACAGATTTTATTGATATCTACCTGCTGCACCGGGATGATCCGAAAGTTCCGGCGGGATCTTTGGTGGAGACTTTAAATGAACTTCGGGAAAAGGGGAAAATCGGCATTTTTGGAGGCTCGAACTGGAGTTATCAGCGTATTGATGAAGCCAATGAATACGCCTATTCTCATGATATGTTTGGATTTGAGGCTTCAAGTCCGGCTCTTAGTCTGGCAGAGCAGAAGGAGGATCCATTTGGCGGAGGCTGCGTCGATATTTCCGGTAAGGCGCATGAAACAGAACGGAACTGGTATCTGGATAAGGGAATCGAAGTATTTGCCTATGCGTGTCTTGGCCATGGATTTTTGTCTGGAAAATTCCGTTCCGGTGAAGAAAAAAAAGCAAGAAAAACGCTGGATGAATTTGGCAGAAAAGGTTACTGCTATCCGGAGAATTTTGAGCGTTTACGGCGGGCGGAAGTCCTTGCGGCAAGAAAACGCGCTTCCGTGCCCCAGATTGCCCTTGCCTGGGTGCTGCAGCAGCCCATTGCGCCTATGGTGATCTGTTCTTCATCTGTTCCAAAACGAATGAATTCTAATTTACAGGCATTTGATATCGAACTGACAGAAGAGGAAATCCGCTGGCTGAGTGAGGGGTAACAGGATGCCGCAGTACTTGCGACAGAAATGATACACCGCCTAAAAGGGCATGTATATAGAATTTTCAAAGAAGAGGAGATGGTAAATGATGGAATTAAGAACAGCGGCTTCGCCAAAAGATGTGAAGCACTATACAACTGACCGGCTTCGGGAAGAATTTTTAATCCAGAATCTTTTTACAGAGGGAGAAATAAAACTGGTATACAGCCATATTGACCGGATTATCACCGGAGCGGCTGTACCTGTGGAGCCGTTGACGCTTACGGCAGGAGACGAGCTTCGGGCGGAATATTTTCTGCAGAGACGGGAGATGGGGGTAATTAATATCGGCCCGGCAGGAGTGATCCGCGTAGATGGCACAGAATACGAAGTAGGGCACAAAGAGGGTATGTATATCGGCCGCGGATCAAAGGATATCGTGTTTAAAAGCAAAGACGCGGCGAATCCGGCCAGATTCTATATCAACAGCGTACCAGCCCACACCACATATCCCACCGTTTTGATCAAACCGGAAGGGGAAGCGGCGGAAGGCGTTGTCATAATTAAGGATGAGAATAAAGTAGAGTTAGGCTGTCTGGAAGAATCAAATCACAGAGTTATCAATAAATATATACTTCCAGGCCAGGTGGAAAGCTGCCAGCTTGTGATGGGCATGACAGCATTAAAGCCGGGAAGTGTTTGGAACACGATGCCCTGCCATACCCATGACAGGAGAATGGAAGTATATCTCTATTTCGATATGCCAGAGGATGCATTTGTCATGCATTATATGGGAGAGCCGGCAGAGACAAGGCATATTGTGATGCGCAACGAAGAAGCGGTGATTTCTCCAAGCTGGTCTATCCATGCCGGAAGCGGTTCAAGGGCATATACCTTTATCTGGGGCATGTGTGGGGAGAATCAGGCATTTGACGATATGGACGGCGTAGAGACAAAAGAGCTGCGATAACAGGAAAATCAGGAGGGAAAGGAAATGGCATTATTAGATAAGTTTTCATTAGAAGGCAAAATCGCGCTGGTAACAGGCGCGTCTTATGGAATTGGTTTTGCGATTGCATCCGCTTATGCAGAATGCGGCGCGACAATTGTATTTAACGATATCAGGCAGGAACTGGTGGACAAAGGCCTGGCAGCTTACGAAGAAAAAGGAATCAAAGCCCATGGATATGTTTGCGACGTTACGGATGAGGCACAGGTACAGGAGCTTGTAAAAAAAGTGGAAGAGGAAGTAGGCGTAATTGATATCCTGGTAAATAACGCGGGCATTATCAAGCGTATTCCGATGGTGGAAATGACGGCGGAGCAGTTCCGCCAGGTGATCGACGTGGATCTGAACGCGCCGTTTATCGTATCCAAAGCCGTAATTCCGGGCATGATCCAAAAAGGCCATGGAAAGATTATCAATATCTGTTCTATGATGTCCGAGCTGGGACGTGAAACCGTTTCCGCTTATGCCGCGGCAAAGGGCGGACTTAAGATGCTGACCAGAAATATCTGTTCTGAGTATGGCGAAGCCAACATTCAGTGTAACGGTATCGGGCCGGGCTACATTGCGACGCCGCAGACGGCGCCTCTTCGTGAGAAACAGGCGGATGGAAGCAGACATCCGTTTGATCAGTTTATTATCGCCAAAACTCCGGCGGCTCGTTGGGGAACACCGGAAGATCTGCAGGGGCCTGCAGTATTCCTTGCATCCGATGCGTCTGATTTTGTAAACGGACATATATTGTATGTAGACGGCGGAATTTTAGCATATATTGGAAAGCAGCCATAAGGCGGTATTTGGAATGCTGTGAAAGGACAAACAGGAGAGGTGAGTAGTATGATATTGGAGAGAATTTTAGATTTGACAGAGTATGGTCTGGCAACCGGACTGATTGAACAGGCGGATAAGCAGTTTACCATAAACCGGCTGTTAGAACTGTTTCGCTTAGATGAGATGGAAGAGGACGTTTTGGCGGCGCATAAAGGCGGTATGTCAAGGGAAGAAGCAGAAGCGTCGTTAGAAGAAATCTTAAAGGACATGCTGGATTATGCTTATGAGAATGGCATAACAGAAGAAAACGGCGTTGTATACCGTGATCTGTTTGATACAAAGATTATGAGCCTTCTGACGCCATGGCCCCGAGAAGTGATTGTAACATTCCGCAGTTTATATGAAAACAGTCCGCAGGAAGCGACGGATTATTTTTATAACTTAAGCCGTGATACAGACTATATCCGCAGATATCGTATCAAAAAGGATTTGAAATGGACGGCAGATACGGAATACGGCACACTGGATATTACGATTAATTTATCCAAGCCGGAAAAAGATCCGAAAGCCATTGCAGCGGCAAAACTTGCCAAGCAGAGCGGTTATCCGAAATGCCTGTTGTGTAAGGAAAACGAAGGCTATGCAGGCAGGGTAAACCATCCGGCAAGGCAGAACCACAGAATTATACCGATTACGATTAATAACAGCGACTGGTTTTTCCAGTATTCCCCGTATGTATACTATAATGAACACTGCATAGTGTTTAATTCCCAGCATACGCCGATGAAGATCGAGCGCGCGACGTTTGGCAAACTTCTGGACTTTGTTGCACAGTTCCCGCATTATTTTGTGGGTTCTAATGCGGATCTCCCGATTGTAGGCGGATCGATTCTAAGCCATGATCATTTCCAGGGAGGCCATTATGAATTTGCCATGGCGAAAGCGCCTGTTGAAAAAGAAATTTCCTTTGCAGGGTTTGATGATGTAAAAGCGGGAATTGTAAAGTGGCCGATGTCCGTCATCCGTCTGGACTGTGCCGATAAGGATCGCCTGATTGAGCTGGCTGACAAGATTCTGCTTGCATGGAGAGGATATACAGACGAAGCGGCATTTGTATTTGCCGAGACGGACGGAGAGCCTCACAATACGATTACTCCGATTGCAAGAAAACGTGGAGATATGTTTGAACTGGATCTGGTGCTGCGTAATAATATTACGACAGAAGAGCATCCGCTGGGCGTGTATCATCCACATGCGAAGCTGCATCATATCAAGAAAGAGAATATCGGCCTGATCGAAGTTATGGGACTTGCCGTGCTTCCGGCACGCCTGAAGGATGAAATGGCGGCATTACAGGAAGCGATTATCTCCGGCGCAGATCTTGGGGCAGACGAAGCTTTGGCAAAACATGCAGACTGGGTAGAAGAATTCCTGCCAAAATATGACAGTGTGACAAAGGAAAATATCGAAGAAATCATCCAAAAAGAAATCGGACTGGTATTTTCAGAAGTATTGGAAGACGCCGGCGTCTATAAATGTACACAAGAGGGCAGAGAAGGATTCCTGCGGTTTGTGGAACATGTAAATCAGTAAAAAAACCGCCTTGAGGCTCATGTAAATACACAGGGCTTCAAGGCGTGTTCTGTTACTCTGCTTTCTGGTATTCCGCTAAATCGTTTCATTTGCTGATTTCTTCATTGACAATGTCGTCTATCCTTTCAGATTTTTTAAAGCAGCGGGATTGTTTGCAATAATCATTCCAACAGTCTGACAGTTTTCTGGTTCCGGGCAGTCGCCGCATGTCGTTACACCTTTTTTCAATGCACATTGGCGAATTTGGCAAAGACTGTCACAGTATACTGTTTTCATGCCGTCGACACGACAGCCTTCACAGTTGATATGTTCAGGCAAAATGGGAGCGTTATTTAACTTAGCCCATAGCTTTGCGGTTTTCTCCCGTAGCGCCTGGTCGTCATTGATTGTTGCAAGATATGCGTCGCATTTTGCACAGTCTAAGCCACAGTATGCAATCATATCTCTCATAGTTAGGCACCTCCTAAAAAATGGAATAAAACGTGATTATTCTTCTAATGTGCTCATGATATCTTGTATGTCAAGTACGGCATCTTCTACGCGCAGTTGAACTTCTTCACTCCAAAATCTGCTCCCGCCAGACAGTTCATCAATCAAGTGAAAAATAGGCGCTGCATCTGCGACAGGGATAAAGCCGCTGGAGTTCCATCTGGGCAGATTTTCATTAAGATAATGTTTAATAGCGGTATATAGTTGTTCATTGAAAGAATTATTGCAGCGTAATTCTACTAATAATCCATGCTCGCCTACAATCATATCAGAAAAATTCATTTTAACACCACCTTCAATCAATAGATGCACTTATTAACATAGAAATTATTCGACTGGTACCGACTCTCGAATTGCTTTTTTTCTTCATTAGAATCTGTAAATACATAAATTTTTATATCATCATAAAGTATCTTGAATTTTACTTCTGATTCATCCGTGTAGGATAGTTTTTTATGGAAATTATGGACGTTATGTTTGGATATCCAAAAGCCATCTTTGAATAGAAAAGACAGCGATCACCTCTGTAAATCCTGATGTTCAGACTGGTTAACCGGAATCTATACAGAGTGTGGCAACCGGAGAGCTGCGATGTATGTACAACTATATTATAACGGAAGATTTTTTAATGGACAAGTATATTTTTGATGAAAAAATGGGTTCGTAACGTATGCTGTCCCTCTATTGGTTAATGGGAGCAGATAAGGAATAACGTCAGTTTCCTAATGGTTGATTTTGTTTCTGAAAGTATTATATCGCTCCATTGATTTTGTATTCTGCTGTGATTAAAATGTAAGGGAGAGGAGGAGATTAGCATGAATATATTGAATATTGCAAATAATATCGCCCGGCTAAGACACGATAAAAAAATCACCCAGGAACAGTTGGCAGAATTTATAGGTGTTACAAAAGCGTCTGTTTCAAAATGGGAGAACAATCAAAGCATGCCAGATATAACTATTTTGCCGCAGCTTGCCACATTTTTTGATGTGACAATAGATGAGCTGATAGGATACACACCTCAGCTGTCAAAAGAGCAGATTCAAGACCTTTATCAAAGATTCGGAAAGGATTTTGCCGAACGTCCTTTTGAAGAAGTGATGAATGAAACACAGGCGTATGTAAAACGCTATTATACTTGCTACCCGTTCCTGTTACAGATGTGCATTTTATGGCTGAATCATTATACCATGGCAGAGACGGAAGAAAAAAAGAAAGATATTTGTATGCGTATTGAAAAACTTTGTCAGCATATCAAAGAAAATTGTAAAAATATGAGAATTTACGGAAATGTTATTATGATTCAATCACTTGTCTATTTCCAAATTGGACGTATACAGGAAATTATATATGAATTGGAGGAGTTTTCCGCTTCTAATAAATTTGGTAATCAAAGTATGATTTTTCTTGCACAGGCTTACGCAATGCTTGGCAATAAAGAAAAATCAGATGGATGTTCCCAAATGAGTATGTATGAGACGATAATGAATTTAATGGCGTGCGCAGCGTGTTATCTTATGATACACATCGAAGATTTACCCGTATGTGAAGAGACGATTGACCGCATAGAGTGTGTGGCAGAGGCTTATAAGGTTTCCGAACTCAATCCAAATATTCTGTCAGCTTTTGAACATCAGGCATCGATCTGCTATTTAGCGCATGAAGAAAAACAAAAAGCGCTGGAACATATTGATAAGTATGTTGTATGCCTGTCCTATCTGTTTTCAACAACAGATTTGCAGCTGCATGGAGATGCCTATTTCAACAAGGTTGAAGATTGGTTTGATCGTGAGTTTGATAGCGGAACCAATGCGCCGCGAAATAGAACAATAGTTTTGGAAGATGCAAAAAAGACGTTGGATGTACCGCCGTTTACTGTCTTAAATGGAAACCCTGAATTTGAAAAAATAAAAAGAAAGCTAAAGGAGTTAAACTGATGGATATGATTACAGAAATTTTACCTTTTTTGATTCCGCTTATCATTGTGGAATTTGTACTTCTTGGATATACGCTGCGGCATATTTTTACTCATAATCATTATAAGCATGGGAATCGAACAGTATGGCTGATTGTTGCCATTATCGGAATGAACTTTATCGGTCCGATTTTGTATTTTATTTTAGGGAAGGAGGACGCGTAATGGATATTTTAAAGATTTCCCATGTGACAAAAACATTCGGGACAAAGAATGTCTTAAATGATTTGAGTTTTTCTGTACCTGAGCATTCTGTTTTTGGATTTATCGGACAAAACGGCGCTGGAAAAACGACAACGATGAAAATGGTACTTGGTCTTCTGGAAAGCGATAAGGGCGAAATTTTTGTGAATGGTAGGAAAGTTACTTTTGGGCAAAACAATACCAATAAGCATATTGGCTATCTTGCTGATGTTCCTGAATTTTATGACTTTATGACGCCTTTGGAATATTTGACAATGTGCGGTCAGATTACGGGAATGTGTAAAGGAGAAATAAGAGAAAAGTCAATTGAGATGCTGAAACTTGTTGGACTCGGCGCGGAACATAAGCGAATCAAAGGATTTTCCCGTGGGATGAAACAAAGACTTGGCATCGCTCAAGCGCTGCTAAACAGCCCGAAATTATTGATTTGTGATGAGCCGACATCGGCGCTCGATCCGATGGGAAGGAAGGAGGTTTTGGATATACTTTCTTCTGTAAAAGAACATACAACGGTTATATTCTCTACGCATATTTTATCCGATGTGGAACGTATCTGTGACCGAATTGCATTTCTTCACGAGGGGAGAATCCCACTCAGCGGAACATTGGAGGAAATTAAGAATATTAGAAATGGAGATAGTATTGAACTTGAATTTTTGACGGAGCAGGATATGGAGAGCTTTTTGGAATTCTGTGCAGGCGGTAAAAAAATTGGCAGGACAAAATTGCTTTTTCCTAAAAGGACGGAACGTGATATATTGGAAATGATGGAGTGTTTGTTACAAAATCAAATCTCCGTTGTACGTTTGGAGAGATTAGAACCAACGCTTGAGGACTTGTTTTTGGAGGTGATTGGAAAATGAAACAGTTTTCTGCTTTTATAAAAAAAGAGTTTTTAGAGCAATTACGAAGCGGTAAGGTTATGCTGCTTGGGACTTTATGCTGTCTGTTTGGAATTATGAATCCTGCCACTGCCAAACTGCTGCCTCGGCTGCTTGTGATGATGTCGGAACAACTTGCAGAAAACGGGATGCATATTACTGAAATACAAGTGGATGCTTTGACTTCATGGACCCAGTTTTTTAAAAATATACCCATTTTGCTGATTGTGTTTATCGTTATGTTCAGCAGTATTTTGACGGCGGAATATCAGAAAGGGACTCTTATCAATGTTATTACCAAAGGAATGAAACGCTGGAAAATCCTGATTTCCAAACTGTTGACAATGTTTGTTTTCTGGATGGCTGGATATCTGATAACATTTGGAATAACCTACGGCTATAATGCTTATTTTTGGGATAACGATATTGCCTTGCATTTATGGCTGGCTGCATTTGGATATTATTTAATAGGAGTGTGGCTGATTTCAGTTGTTTTGCTTGCGTCAGTTATTTTAAAATCATCATCGGGAGTTACTCTTTTTGTGGGCGCGGCGTTTGCGGTATCATATTTCTTGGGTTTTCTGCCCGCATTTCGGGAGTATGTACCCACCTTTTTATTAAGTTCCAATAAGTTGTTGATGGGAGTGATTCACAGTGATGAATGCCTTGTTGCTTTAGGCATTACGTTTTTCCTGATAATACTTAACGGATTTCTATCCGTTCTTTTTTTCAACAAAAAGACGATATAAAAATAAACATAATCAAAAACAGGTGTACCCAGCTTCCCTTTTACTTCCATAATTGATTATTAATTATCTGTAATATAGTTTTCTATCAAATCATAAACTTCTTTGGAAATTTTATATACTCCGTTCTCGGTTTGCTCAATATAGTATTTTCTCTTATCTTCATATACAAATATTCTGGATATAACATTCTCGGGGCAGAAACTCATAGGAGCATTGGAAACCCTTCTAAAAATTTTTCAAAAAGGTATTGTTTGTGACGCTGCGTAATGATTTATAATACGTGTCAGGAGGTAAGTGATTATGGCACAATACAAAGCAGTTCCAGAGGGATTTATGACAGTTGGCGAAGCAGCAAAGAAAATGGGCGTTACCGTCCGTACTCTGCAATACTATGACAAAGAAGGGCTGCTCTCTCCATCGGCAGAAAGCGAAGGTGGACGCAGGCTTTATACAGATAAAGATTTGATTATACTTCACCAGATTATATCTTTGAAATCACTGGGGTTTTCTTTAAACGATATAAAACAGCGGTTGATTTTTTTAGAAACACCGGAGGATGTTGCAAACGCCCTTACGGAGCAGGCGGACGATATACGCAAAAAAATAGAACAGCTGAAAGATTCTTTGAAGGCAATCGAACAGTTAAAAACAGAAGTTTTACAAATGCAGGCAGTTAACTTTACCAAGTATGCGGATATTCTTGTCAATCTGCAAATGAAAAATGACTTTTATTATCTAATTAAGCGTTTTGATGATGATACGCTCGACCACATACGCAATCAATTTGATATGGAGAGCGGCTTGGATTTTATGGACAGATTCAACCGCCTGAGTGATGAAATTATACAGCTTCAAAAGGCAAGTGTACCGCCTGAAAACGAAAAATGCCAACAGGCTGTAAAAGAATATTGGGAGTTGATTATGGAGTTTACAAACGGTGACAGGAGTATGCTTCCGAAATTGATGGAAATCGGCAACATTGATACCGCCGCAAATGCATGGGAAGAAAGACAAAAAATCGTAAACGAATATTTAGAGCCAGCTTTGCAAGTCTATTTTTCAAGGCTTGGAACAAATCCATTTGACTAGGAGGTGAGACAATGAAGGGCGCAATACAGGTTCGTGAATTAAAGAAAAGTTATGGCAGCCATGTTGTTCTGAAAGGACTGGATTTTCAAATCGAACAAGGGGAAATTTTTGCTCTGCTTGGTGTAAACGGAGCGGGAAAAACAACAGCTCTTGAATGTATCGAAGGCTTAAGGACATATGACAGTGGTGTGATTACTGTAAACGGGAAAATGGGTATTCAGTTACAATCCTCATCTTTACCCGCCTATATCAGGCCAATGGAGGCTGTAAATCTATTTGCAAAATGGAATAGAACAAAAATTGATTATGCTGTGTTAAATGGCCTTGGTATCAAAGAAATTGAAAAGAAACTGTATATACAATTATCCACAGGGCAGAAAAGGCGGTTGCATCTTGCCCTTGCGCTTATCGGCAATCCAGATATTATTTTTCTTGACGAGCCAACTGCGGGGCTTGATGTTGAGGGCAGACTGTCGCTTCACGAACAAATCCGAAAACTCAAGTCCTACGGAAAAACAATTGTTCTGGCAAGCCATGATATGACGGAAGTAGAAACCTTATGCGACCGCATTGCCATTTTGAATAACGGAAAGATTGTCTTTTGCGGCACAGCTTCTGAACTGACGGATAAGGTTGGGAGAAAATACTTTATCCATATCAAGACACAGCAAGGAAACAGGACTTTTGAAACGGAAAATATGGAAGACGCTTTGATTTCCATGCTTGGCGAGTTAAAACAGAAAGAAATCCCTGTATTGGATATGAAAGTCAACCGCGGCACATTAGAACAGCATTTTATCAAAATGGCAAGGAGGGAAACAGAATGAACGGTTTTTTTTATGGTGTGGCATTACAGTGGAAATTGGATATACGAAGTAAATCCTTGTTAGTTACCTGCTATATCGTTCCGCTTATGTTCTTTCTGCTTATGGGTGGTATTTTTACTTCTGTTATGCCTGAAACGAGAAGCACGCTGATACAGTCTATGATTGTAATGAGCGTTTCCATGGGAGCGTTTATCGGGCTGCCGCCATCGCTGATTGAAACATATGGAAGTGATGTAAAAAAGGTTTATAAAGCGAATGGAGTGCCTTTCTATTTCGGTCTTATTACGATGGTTCTTTCTGCATTTGTGCATTTGATGATTAGCTGTATCATTATATTGCTGCTTGCTCCCGTGCTGTTTGAGGCAGCTTTGCCGATGCAGCTTCCGTTTTTCTTTCCTGCGCTTGCTGTATACATAATTGTATCATTGGGCATTGGAAGTGTATTAGGGCTAATTGCAACAAATCAGGCAAAACTGACGATGATAGCGCAACTTGTATTTTTACCCTCAATTATGCTTTCGGGAATTATGTTCCCTCTCAATCTGCTGCCTGATTTTCTTGAAACCATCGGGCGTATGTTCCCCGCTTCCTGGGGATACCGATTAATGTTAAACAATGGTTTTTGCTTTGAAAATCTATGGTATTTGATTCTTGTATTTTGTGCGGCGGTAATTGTATGTGCAATACTGTTGAATAAACAAAAATCCATATAGTTAAGTGAGACGGATTCTGTTCTGTGCTGCCAAGTTTTCTTGGTGTATTCTGATTATAGCGATACCAAGTTTTATTTGCAAAAAGCAAAAATGATAAGAATCACCAACTTGAAAATCCTGTTTCAGTGTGACATAATAACAATGAAAAGTTTTTGAAAAGGAGGCGCCTGAATATGGCTGGAAGAGAATTACAGATTTACGGGCAGACAGACCCAATTCGTCTGAAACCATACGAACATCACGCGAAATACTATGAAACCGATCAAATGGGAATCATTCATCACTCCAATTACATCCGCTGGATGGAAGAGGCCAGAATGGACATGATGGAACAGATTGGCCTGTCTTACAAAGGTATGGAAAAAATGGAAATTATCAGCCCCGTTTTATCCGTAACCTGTGAATACAAAAGCATGGTGCATTTCGATGATACTGTAGTCATCGAGACCAAAATAGCAGAATACAACGGGATTAAAATGAAAGTAGAATACCGTATGACAGATAAAAAAACAGGAGAACTGCGGACGCTTGCCGCCAGTGAACACTGCTTTTTAACCCGCAGCGGCAAACCCATTTCCCTGAAACGCTCCTATCCGGAACTGGATACCAAATTTTTTGAATTTTATGAAGACGCCCCCTCCGGGGATACCTCTATGCCATTCGGCGATCATGAGGACAAAGACGATGAAGCATAAGGCAGTGGAACGGATTGCAGCGCTCCGGGCGCAAATGGCGGAGCGTGGAATCGATTTGTATGTGATTCCCACATCCGATTTTCACGCATCCGAATACGTAGGAGAATATTTTAAAGCAAGAGAATATATAACCGGATTTACCGGGTCTGCCGGAACCGCAGTGATTACGCAGACGACAGCAGACTTGTGGACAGACGGAAGATATTTTATCCAGGCCGGGCGGCAGTTAGAAGGCAGCGGGATTACCCTGCGGCGCATGGGCGAAGAAGGCGTGCCCAAGATCAAGGATTTTATCAGAGAAACCATAAAGACTGGCGGCTGTATCGGATTTGACGGCAGAGTAATCAGCGCCAAAGACGGAGAAGAATACGAAACGATTGCCAAAGAGAAACAAGGAACACTGTACACGGATGAGGATATCGTCGGAACGATCTGGCAGAACCGTCCGGGTATGTCAAAAGAGCCCTTTTTTATTTTGGAAGAACAATATTCCGGCCGCAGCACAGCGTGGAAGCTTGCGGACGTCAGGGAAAAAATAAAAGAGGCCGGCGCACAGATGCATATTTTGTCTTCTCTGTACGATATCGCATGGCTTTTAAATGTGCGCGGCAGCGATATTTTCCATGTCCCGGTGGTTCTGTCCTATCTTATTATAACACAGGAAACATGCATCTGGTTTGTGCAGGAAGAACTCCTGACAGAAGAGCAAAGCGCGTATCTGGCAGAACACAAGATCACAGTCCGTCCGTATGATTCCATCTATGATTATGCAGCCGGCATAACGGCAGAAACAGTGCTTTTGGATGAAAAAACAGTGAATTACAGAATTTTTAGGAATCTGCCGGAATCTGTGAAAAAGAGAAAGAAAGAAAATCCCTCTGAACGGTTAAAAGCGGTAAAAAACCCGACAGAGATAGCGAATACGATTACAGCGCATATCAAAGACGGCGTAGCTTTTACAAAATTTATGTATTGGCTGAAAACGCACATTGGAACAGAGCCGATTACAGAACTTTCCGCAGCAGAATATCTGAAAGAGCGGCGCGAAGAACAGGAGCATTTTCTGGATCTGAGTTTTGAAACGATCTGCGCATATGGGGAAAACGCGGCGATGATGCATTATGCAGCCACGCCGGAGCAGTCTGCGGCGCTGAAACCGGAAGGATTTCTTCTGGTAGATTCCGGGGGACATTATCTGGAAGGGACTACTGATATCACAAGAACCATAGCGCTTGGCCCGATCACAGATGAAATGCGGCGGAATTTTACGGCAGTGCTGCGTTCTAATCTGAATCTGGCGGCGGCGAAGTTTCTGCATGGCTGCAGAGGAGCGAATCTGGATATTCTGGCCAGGGAGCCGCTTTGGAGCCTGGGGCTTGATTACCGCTGCGGAACCGGGCACGGAGTCGGGCATATCCTGAATGTACATGAAGGCCCCAATGCGTTCCGCTGGAAACAGAGCAGATTGGAAGATACGGCTGTATTGGAAGAAGGCATGATTACGACCGATGAGCCTGGAGTCTATATTGAAGGCGCATACGGTATCCGTATTGAAAATGAGCTTCTGTGCCGTGGGGCGGAGCGGAATGAATACGGGCAGTTCCTTTGTTTTGAGACGATTACCTATGCGCCAATCGATTTGGACGCGGTTGATCCAAAGGATATGACAAACCGGGAAAAAACGCTGTTAAATGACTATCATAAAAACGTGTATGAGACGCTGTCACCTTATATGACAGATGCACAAAATCGTTGGTTAAAAGAATATACGAGGGCAATATGAGTGAAAAAATAGTATTGATTGACGGGCACAGTATTTTAAACAGAGCATTTTTTGGAGTCCCGGATTTGTCAAATTCCGAAGGGTTTCATACCAATGCCATCCATGGATTTTTAAATATCTTATTTAAAATCTTAGATGAGGAACAACCGGAATATCTGACGGTAGCTTTTGATGTACACGCACCCACCTTCCGCCACAATATGTATGCGGAATACAAAGGCACCAGAAAACCCATGGCAGAAGAACTGCGCCAGCAGGTGCCGGTTATGAAAGAAATGTTATCTGCTATGGGGGTGCGGATTGTAGAAAAAGAAGGCTATGAGGCCGATGATATTCTGGGAACGATTTCCAGGCAGGCAGAAGCGGCAGGGTTAGAAGTCTCTGTCGTTTCCGGGGATCGTGATTTGCTGCAGCTTGCCACAGAGCATGTCAGAATCCGAATCCCAAAGACAAAGCGGACAGGCACAGAAATAGAAAATTATTATGCAAAAGATGTGTTGGAACGCTATCAGGTGACCCCGGTACAGTTTATCGATGTAAAAGCCCTGATGGGAGATACTTCGGATAATATTCCAGGTGTGCCTGGAATTGGAGAGAAGACGGCTACCAGCCTGATTGCAGCTTATGGCAGTATCGAAAACGCGTTTGCCCATGCGGAAGAAATCAAGCCAAAACGGGCAAAAGAGAATTTAAAAGCCCATTATGATATGGCGGAATTGTCAAAAACACTGGCGACAATCGATGTAAATGCACCGATTGCATACCAGCTTCAGGAAGCGCGGCTGGGGAATTTATTTACGCAGGAGGCCCGCCTTCTGTGCGAACGTCTGGAATTAAAAAGCCTGCTCAAACGGTTTGAACCGGAAAGTCCCAGAAATTGTGATCCGGAACAGTTTCAGAGAATCGAAGAATTTACACAGGCCGAGGAGTGGCTTATAAAAGCGGAAAACAGCAGCTGCTTTGGGCTGGCTCCGGTGGTAAAAGATCAGAAGCTTTTAGGGGCTGCGGTGTGTTTTGGGGAAGAAGAGACAGCGTATCTTCCGGTGAGCGGCTTTATGACCGCAGAATATTTAAAAGGGAGGCTGCAAAGCCTGCTGCTAAAGGGAAGCGGTTCTGTCCTGGATTTAAAGGAGCAGGTCAGGTTCTTTTTACTTCCCGGCGATGATCCGGAATTGAGGAAACGGCTGTTTGACTGCGGGATTGCGGCGTATCTTTTAAACCCACTGCAAAGCACGTATACGTATGACGATATCGCAGGAAAATATCTTGGCTTAACGCTCTCTTCCCAGACAGATTATCTGGGGAAATTAAGCCTTGGGGAAGGAATGGAGAAAGAGCCGCAGAAAGCGTGTTCCTGTGCCTGCAATATGGCATACACCGCATGGAAAGCAAAAGCGGTACTGACAGAAGGACTGAAAGAAACAGGAATGCTTACCCTTTATGAGGAGATTGAGCTGCCATTGGTCTATGTTCTGGCAGATATGGAGCAGGAAGGAATCGCGGCAGATAAAGCTGCTCTTGAGGCTTATGGAGAAAGTCTGGTACAGCGGATTTTGGAGCTGGAACAGAGTATTTACGAAAAGGCCGGAGAGACGTTTAATATCAATTCTCCCAAACAGCTAGGTGTAATTTTGTTTGACAAATTAAAGATGCCTTATGGGAAAAAGACCAAAACAGGATATTCTACAGCGGCAGAGGTACTGGATAAACTAGCGCCGGAATACCCGGTGGTAGCAGAGATTTTAGAATACCGGCAGCTGACCAAATTAAAATCCACATATGCGGACGGCCTGGTGAATTTTATCGATGAAACCGGGCGGATTCACAGTACATTTCATCAGACCATTACAGCTACCGGGCGTATCAGCAGCGCCGATCCCAACCTGCAGAATATTCCGATCCGCATGGAGCTTGGAAGGATGATCCGAAAGGTATTTTCCCCGGCAGAGGGCTGTATTTTTGCAGACGCGGATTATTCCCAGATTGAACTGCGTGTATTGGCGCATATGTCCGGGGATGAGCAGCTGATCCAGGCATATCGGGAAGCAAAGGATATTCACCGGACAACGGCGTCCCAGGTGTTCCATATTCCGTTTGATGAGGTGACGGAGCTGCAGAGAAGGAATGCAAAAGCAGTAAATTTCGGAATTGTCTACGGCATCAGCTCTTTTGGCCTGAGCCAGGACTTGAGCATCAGCAAAAAAGAAGCGGCGGAATATATCGAACGTTATTTTGAAACATACCCAAAAATCAAAGCGTTTCTGGACGGGCTGGTGGCAGAGGCAAAAGAGAAAGGGTATTCGCTGACGATGTTTGGACGCAGAAGGCCGGTGCCGGAGCTTTCTTCCGGCAATTTTATGCAGCGTTCCTTTGGGGAACGGGTGGCGATGAACGCGCCGATTCAGGGAACGGCGGCGGACATTATTAAAATTGCAATGATCCGGGTGCATGACCGGCTGGCAAAAGAAGGTCTGAAATCGAAACTGATTCTGCAGGTGCATGATGAACTGCTGATCGAGACGGTCAATGAGGAACTTCCGCAGGTAAAGAAGATCCTGACAGAGGAGATGCAGGGCGCGGCAGAATTGTCAGTAACATTGGAAATTGATCTGCATACCGGAAAGAACTGGTATGAAGCAAAATAAGCTGTGCCTGCGTGTGCCTGTCAGAAGCATAGGAGAAAAAAGTCGGATAAACGGGTGGATACTATGAGATTTATTGGAATTACAGGAGGTGTGGGGGCCGGAAAATCAGAGCTTTTGCACTATATCGAACGGGAATTTTCTGCAAAAATCCTGTTGGCGGATGAACTGGCCCACAAACTAATGCAGCCTGGAACAGAATGCTACGCACAGATACGGGAGGCTTTCCCGGACGCAGAGCTGTATCTGGAAACTGGCAGCCTGCATACGGGGAAACTGGCAGCCGTGATTTTTTCAGATGCAAAAAAGCGGGACAGGCTGAATGGAATTGTCCATCCGGCTGTAAAACAGGAGATTCTTCGGCTTGTGGAGGAAGAACGGCAGAATGGAGTCTATTCATATTTTATTCTGGAGGCGGCATTGCTGATTGAAGATGGATATGATCAGATCTGTGATGAATTGTGGTATATCTGCACATCAAAGGAGAAGAGGCGCAGCAGGCTGAAGGAGAGCAGGGGATACTCGGATGAAAAAATTGACGCGGTATTTGCCAGCCAGATATCGGAAGAGAAGTACCGGAGATATTGTAAAGTTGTCATCAATAACAATGGCACATTAGAAGAGTCATTTCATCAGATTCGGAACGCACTGAAAGCCAGTAGTGACAGGGAAGCCAAAAAGCTGAACTATGATTGCAAGTAAAAAATTTAGTAAAAATATGTTGAAAAAAATTGGAATTCATAATAGAATAAGATATATTACTGGTTATTTAACGGAAAGAGTGGTGAAGGCTTGGCAACTTTAAAAGAAATATCGGAAATTGCGGGATATTCGATTGCAACGATATCCCGCGTCCTGAATGAGGATGAGACCTTAAATGTAACAGAAGCGACACGAAAGAAGATCCTGGAGGTGGCTGGCAGCCTGGATTATGAGGGAAAAAGCAAAAACAGCCAGGCAAAAAAACGAAAGCAGGAGCCGATGCGTCTGGGGATTGTAGAGATGATGGATGCCGGAAAACAGTTAGAAGATCCGTATTATCTGTATTTAAAGAACAACGTAGATTATTGCTGTTTTGACAATGGATTTGAGACGGTGACATTGCAGTATGAGGAAGAATCGGGACTATACCGGGGAATCGTACAGGAAAAGCTGCAGGGAATCCTGGCGATTGGACAGTTTTCTGAAGGGCAGATATGCGCGATGGAACGGTGGACGGATCATATTGTGTTTGTCGATTCCTCTCCCTATGAGGAGAAGTATACATCTGTGATCCCAAATTATGAGATGGGGATTCGTCAGGGAGTAGAATATCTGGCTGAGATGGGGCATAAAAAAATAGCGTTTGTGGGGCCGATGATTTCTACGGATTCGAGGAACCAGCGCGCTCCGGAACAGCGCTGGACATTATTTAGCGATTATATGGAGTTTCGCCATCCGGAGTTGATTAGCGAATTTGTCGATGTGCCCTGGAGAGCGAACCATATTACCGACGAGATTGCCGGGTATCTGAAAGATAACCCGGAACCTGCAAGCGCTTTTTTTGCGTTCAATGAAACGACGGCGATGGGCATTCTCAGAACACTGCAGGTACTGGGCTATCAGGTTCCGGAGGATTTCAGTGTTTTAAGCTACAATGATACGGCGTTAGCGTCTCTGATGCAGCCGCAGCTTACCAGCATCAGTATCCGCTTACAGCAAATAGCCCAGATTGCGGTAGAGCATCTCGAAGCGCAGATTCAGGGGCAGGCGATTGCTCCGGTAAAAATGTCAGTTCCATCTGATTTGGTAAAAAGAGATAGCGTGAGAAGAATAATAGAATAAAAAATCAGTAAAAACTTCTGTTATCTATATAAAGAACGACTGGCTGGATCATGTGGGGCACAGCCGTGGATATTATACGGATTATTATCGCGGAGAAGTAAAGGAATTTGACGTATATTACCAAGCTGTGATAGATGCGGTACAGAAGAATTAGATGAATCGCAGAAGGCAGCGGAGGAAAAACGTATAAGATCAAAGCTTCCGCAACAACTTCCTGTAAAATTACATATCAATCCGCTAACAATAAAATAGCGTCTGTTACTGCCAAGGAGCCGGATTCCTGGCAATTCTACTATATCGGCTGCGAACTGCGCAGCAAGTGCGCAGTTCGCAGGCTGAACGGTTACATGATTGTTTCATTTTTCCTGACTTTTCATAGACAGATTCCATAAAATAAGATATGATAGTACTGCTTAAAATTCAGCAGCAAAGACAGCAGGGAGAGATAAAACATGGAATTATGCAGTATTGCCAGCGGGAGCAGCGGGAATTGTATTATGACAGGCAGCGGAAACTGCCGCCTGATGATCGATGCAGGCATAAGCGGGAAACGAATTGAACAGGGACTGAATGCGTTGGGGTATAAAACTTCAGAGATGCAGGGCGTCCTGGTAACGCATGAACATATCGATCATATCGGGGGACTTGGCGTTATTGCCAGACGGTACGGGCTGCCCATTTATGCGACAGCAGGCACGATCCAGGGGATTTTAAGCTGTAAATCCGTGGGAAAAATTGATCTGTCCCTGTTTCATGAGATTGTTCCGGGACAGAAGTTTTCTGTAGGAGAACTGGAAGTCGAACCGATACGGATTTCACATGACGCACGGGAGCCGGTGGCCTATATTGTAAGAAGCCAGGAAAAATCGGCAGGTGTCATTACAGACCTTGGAACGTATGATGATGTGATTGTGGAAAAAATGCAGGGTCTGAACCTGCTGCTGTTAGAGGCAAACCATGATGTAAATATGCTTCAGACGGGATCGTATCCTTATTATCTAAAGCAGAGAATTGCAGGCGATAAAGGACATTTGTCCAATGAGGCGTCCGGCCAGCTGCTGGGAAGGGTACTGCATGATAAGTTCGGGGCAGTGATGCTTGGCCATTTGAGCAAAGAGAATAATTATCCGCAGCTTGCCTATGAATCGGTGCGTTTAGAACTTACAATGGGAGACTGGCCATATACGGGAGATGACTTTCCGCTGTACGTGGCCAATCGGGATTGTGTGTCAGAGATGATGAAGGCATAAAAGAATTTCCTGTTTACATTTTATGGCATATATTGTAAATTATACATTGTAAAACGGCCGAATGGCCATACTGGGATGCCCGGAGGGTATACATTGTGAAACGGCCGAATGGCCATACTGGGATGCCCGGAGGGTATACATTGTGAAACGGCCGAATGGCCATACTGGGATGCTTTCGTTCCACTTATAACGCAGACAGAACGGACAGCTGAGGGCTGCCGTTAATCAGACAGAGAAAGAAGGAAAAACATATGCTTTCAAAAAGAATACAAACCGCGTTGGCAGGAAGTTCAGCGATTCGTGCGATGTTTGTAGAGGGAAAAGAACTTGCAGCCAAAGTAGGTGAGGAAAACGTATTTGATTTCAGCCTTGGGAATCCGGCTACCCCGGCGCCGGAATCTTTAAAACAGGCGATGAAGGATCTGTTGGATGACATGGATCCGCTGGTACTGCACGGCTATATGTCGAATGCCGGCTATGAAGACGTCCGTGCCGCAATTGCAGAGAATTTAAACAGCAGATTCGGGACAGATTTTACCTGGAACAATATTGTAATGACAGTAGGGGCGGCAGGCGGGATCAATATTGTATTTAAGACCATACTCGATCCGGGAGATGAGGTAATCGTATTTGCTCCATTTTTTGGGGAATACAAAAGCTACGCAGCCAATTTTGACGCAGCAGTTGTGACGGTAGCACCGGATTATAAGACATTTCAGCCGGATCTCGACGCTTTTGCAGCTTCTTTTACAGAAAAAACAAAGGCCGTAATTGTAAATACGCCAAACAATCCAACCGGAGTGATTTATTCTGATGAAACGATGACCAAAATCGGTGAGATTTTACGAAGCAAAGAGGAAGAATACCAAAAAGAAATCTATCTGATTTCCGATGAACCGTACCGCGAATTGATTTATGACGGCGCAGAAGAGAATTTTCTGACCAAATATTATCATAATACCATTGTAGGCTATTCATTCAGCAAATCGTTGTCTCTTCCAGGAGAGCGGATTGGCTACATTGCCGTCCCAAATGAAGTGACAGACGCGGAACAGATGTTAGCCGGTATTGAAGTGGCGAACCGGACGCTTGGTTTTGTCAATGCGCCTTCTCTGATTCAGAAAGCGGCGGCGGCATGCGTCAATGAAAAAACCAATCTGGAATTTTACGATAAAAACCGGATTGATTTATACGAAGGCCTAAAAAAACTTGGATTTACCTGTATCAAACCACAGGGCGCATTCTACCTCTGGCTGAAATCCCCAGTAGAAGATGAAGCGCAGTTTGTGGCCGCCGCGAAAAAATACAATCTGATTCTGGTAAAAGGAAGCGCTTTTGGCTGCAGCGGTTATGTCCGTCTGGCATACTGCATTTCCAATGACAAAATCAACCGTTCTCTGGATGCATTTGCAAAATTGGCAAACGAATACGGACTGGGAGTATAAGTTTGGAAGAGAAGATGAGAAAAGCATGGGAAAATCATATCCGTAAAGTGGTTCCCTATGTGCCAGGGGAACAACCGAAGGAAACAAATATTATCAAATTAAATACCAATGAGAATCCATACCCTCCGGCACCCGGTGTCTTACAGGCGCTAAAGGAACTGGACACGGAGCTTCTGCGCCGCTATCCCGACCCGGCGGCAAGTGAACTGGTAAATGCGATTGCAGAGTTTTATGGACTGGATGAAGCGCAGGTTTTTGTGGGAGTTGGCTCAGATGATGTGCTGGCAATGGCATTTCTGACCTGTTTTAATTCACGGAAACCGATTTTGTTTCCGGACATTACGTACTCATTTTATGATGTCTGGGCGGATTTATTTCGTATCCCGTATGAAACGCAGCCGTTGGATTCTGATTTTCAGATACGGACAGAAGATTATATGCGGGAAAATGGGGGAATTATATTCCCGAATCCCAATGCGCCTACCGGAATTTTAAAGCCAATAGATGAGATTGAAGAGATAATCCGGGCAAATACGGATGTCATTGTGATTGTAGATGAAGCATATATTGACTTTGGGGGCAAAAGCGCGATCCCACTGCTGAAAACATACGACAATCTGCTGATTGCCCAGACCTTCAGCAAGTCACGTTCCTTGGCGGGAATGCGGATTGGATTTTTGCTGGGGAATCCCAAACTGATTCGGTATGTGAATGACTGCAAATATTCCTTTAATTCTTATACGATGAGTCAGGCGGCCATTCGGCTTGGCACAGAGGCAATCCGGGATCGGGCGTATTTTGGACAGTGTACAAAAAAACTGATTGAGACAAGGGAGTGGGCAAAAGTGGAATTTCAAAAGCTTGGCTTTACATTTGCGGATTCCATGAGTAATTTTGTATTTGTCACACATCCTGATTATGCTGCAGAAGAGCTGTTTGCGGCATTAAAAGAAAAGGGGATTTATGTGCGGCATTTTAAAAAGCCGGAACGTATCCGTAATTATCTTCGGATTACAATTGGAACCAGGGAAGAGATGGAAGCGTTATTTGCGTGCCTGAAACAAAAAATAATAATAGATCGATAGGAGTGTGTAATGTTAGAGCATTATTTGTATATCTTTTTTATATCCATGGTTCCAATCGTGGAGCTGCGTGGGGCGATCCCATTTTCCCAGATGTTTGGGCTTCCGATTGTACCGTCCTATATTACCTGTATTATTGGAAATATGCTTCCGGTTCCTTTTATTTACCTGTTTGCCAGAAAAGTGCTGGAATGGGGCGCAGATAAGCCTGTGATTGGAGGCTTTTTCTGTTTTTTCCTGGAAAAAGGAGAAAGAGGCGGACAGAAGCTGCAGGCAAAGGCCGGGAGAGGACTGTTTGTGGCGCTGCTTTTATTTGTAGGAATCCCCGTACCAGGAACCGGCGCCTGGACAGGAACGCTGGCAGCTAGTATATTGGATATGGACTTCAAGTCCAGTGTAACAGCCGTTATGATGGGAGTGCTGCTTGCCGGCGTGATTATGGGCGTGGCAAGCGTAGCTGCGGTAGGGGTTTTTAGGTAGCATGAGAAAGGAGCTGTTTTGCGGCAGCTCCTTTTTGGTACCAAGATGTTTTCAGATAAGCAGGCTGGGCAGGGCCATGTTGTACATCTGTCCGTCGATCAATTCCGCCCGCTGTCTATCCGGCGTGCTTTCTTTTGAATGAAAAAGTATCTGAACTGATTATATACCAATCCGGTTAAAAATAAAACAGTTATTTGTCAGCGGCTTCTGCGGCAAATTTTGTGTTTACCAGATTTTCATATTCCGGCCTTGCAGAGAGCTGATCAGATTCTTCTAAGATATCGAGGAGAAGCGTATAAGCATCTTCTGTAAATATTACGTCATTTTTCCAGGTATCCTGTTCCTGATAGCGGGAAACAATTGTTGCAATGGTTTCTTTATCGGTGTCTGTAAATTGAGGCGCGATTACGGCCGCAATTTCTTCGCTTGTATGTTCCGAGACATAGTCCATGCCTTTTTGTAAGGCGTTTACAAAAGACTGGATGATATCAGGATGGCCGATCAGATAGCTTTCTTTTGCAGAAAAGGCAGTGTATGGCACATAGCCGGAATCCACGCCGACAGAAGCGGCGACATATCCGGCGCCTTCTTTTTCTAACGCAGTGGCCGAAGGCTCAAACTCGACAGTAAAATCCGCCTGCCCGCCAGAAAAAGCCGCTGCAGTAGAGCCAAAATCAATACTCTGATCAATCGAAAGATCTGCTGCGGGATCGATATTATTTTTCTTTAAAACAAACTCAAATACCATCTCCGGCATTCCGCCTGCCCTGCCTCCCAATACGGTTTTTCCTTTTATATCACTCCACTTAAAATCTTCGATGGGTTCCCGCGATATTAGAAAATTGCCGGCCCGCTGTGTAAGCTGGGCAAAGTTTTTCACCACATCCGAAGCGCCTTCGTTAAAGGCATAAACCGTAGTTTCCGGCCCCATAAATCCAATATCCGCTTCACCGGATAAAACGGCGGTCATGGTCTTATCGGCGCCAAAACCGGTGACAATTTCCAGATCAATCCCTTCTTCGTTAAAATATCCTTCCTCAACAGCTACATACATTGGCGCGTAAAAAATGGAATGCGCCACTTCATTTAATACAATTTTTTCACCGGGACTGGCTGTTTCTTTACTTTTACTGCCGCATCCGGTTATGGTAAGAACAGAAAGTGATAAAAGCAGGCTTGCAGCCAGCAGCTTTTTTTTGCAGTGCATCTTAGAAAACAAGATAGAATCCTCCCTGCGTCAAATAAATTATGATATAATTTATGACAGAGAAAGAAAAATGTGACAATGTTGTGTTTACGTTTGTGCTTTAATATGCTAAAATAATCAGAGAAATAGGTTATGGTTCACAGCAAAAATACTGTTGCTATAAGCAGTTTGAAATTGTGGATTGTAACAGAAACATATCGAAATAAGGAGAAATGTGCATATGAACAGGAAAATAAAAACGGATGATGTGGATCATTTATTTGACGCGATATTAACGCTGCAGAACAGGGAAGAGTGTTATACGTTTTTTGAAGACGTCTGCACAGTCAATGAACTTCTTTCCATGTCGCAGCGCTTTGAAGTGGCATATATGCTCAGAGAGCGGAAGACATATCTTGATATAGCGGAAAAAACAGGTGCATCTACTGCTACGATCAGCAGGGTAAACCGTTCTCTGAACTATGGAAATGACGGATATGATATGGTATTTGAACGTTTGGAAAAAGAATAGACCCGGATCTATTCTTTTTTCTTACTGCCTAAATCATTTAGTTTGTCAATCGTCTGTTCCAGGATTAGTTTTTTGATCCAGATATCAAAACTCAGCATACAGATAAAAGAGAATTTATGTAACATCTCTGCTTCCTCTTCCGGGACATCTGCAAATGTCCTGGAACTGGTTCGGTATTTCTTGGCAAGATCTTTTAACACATGCTGGACTTCTTCGTGCGCTAATCCAAATACTTCATTATAGATATCCTGCAGTCCCAGTCCGTCCGGATTTCCAAAATATTTCTCTGTAATCGGATTTAAAATATTCTGGATATCGCTGATGCTCAGAATGTTTTTGAAATAGTAGATAAACAGCAGGGTAAGAACATGATCCTTGGAATACTTCTTCTTATTCGGGGGAGGGAGCAGGTTGTTCTTGGCATAGTTATTGATCATGGTTTTGGTAAGGATCTTATCGCTTTCATGCCGCTTGGTGGAAGCCAGCTGCGTGTCCATAAATGTTGTGATCTGATCCATATATAAATCAATATTGGGCAGGGATTCAGGCCTGACATAGTCCATTGTCTGAAGCTTCTCAGAAACTTCTTTTAAAAATTCATGAATTTTGTCTTTCATTTTATCACCTCGAAAATATTATATAGTATTTGAAATTTACTGGCAAGTAAAACAAAAATTGATTTTTATATTGACACAGGAAAAAAAAGTGGTATAATACAGTTAAACATATGAATAATTGTTCATATGATAAGCCGAAGGAATGACAGAGGGTATCGCTCAATGCCATTTGGCAATCATAAATGTAGAAAGGAGAAGGCAGTATTTTGGAACGTTAGTTTGTGAACAGCTGCCGGGAAAAGAACATGAAAAAGACATACAAAATCGAAGTAGACTGCGCGAATTGCGCAAACAAAATGGAAGAAGCCGCTAAGAAGACAGCGGGCGTAAAAGAGGCCACAGTAAATTTTATGACATTGAAGATGATTGTAGAATTTGAAGAAGGCAGCGAGCCGAAACAGGTGATGAAAGAAGTATTGAGAAATTGTAAAAAAGTAGAAGATGACTGTGAAATTTTCCTGTAATATTGGAGAGGGTTAAAACGGAATTGTTCCAATGGCCTAGAGCATGTTTTACTTTTGGGAAAGGAATGCATATGAATAAAAAACAGAAAAAAGTGTTATTGAGAATCCTGATAGCTGCAGCGCTGATGGTTTTGCTTTCGCTGCTTCCGCTTGAAGGCTATCTGAGATTTTGGCTGTTTATGATACCCTATCTTGTGATCGGATATGATATTTTAAAAAAAGCAGGAAAAGGCATGTTAAACAGACAGGTATTTGATGAAAATTTTTTGATGGCAGTAGCAACTGTTGGCGCGATTCTTCTGGGAGAATACACGGAAGGCGTAGCTGTTATGCTGTTTTATCAGATTGGAGAGCTGTTCCAAAGTTATGCTGTAGGTAAGAGCAGAAGAAATATCAGCGATCTTATGGACATCCGCCCGGACTATGCCAATATCGAACAGGACGGTAAGCTTGTAAAAGCCGATCCGGATGAAGTGGAAATCGGCAGTATCCTGCTGGTGCAGCCTGGAGAAAAAATACCGATTGACGGAAATGTCATAGAAGGAAAATCCACACTGAATACCAGCGCATTGACCGGAGAAAGTCTCCCGCGGGAAGTGGAAGAAGGAGATGAGGTTATCAGCGGCTGTATCAATATGACAGGTGTGCTGCGCATCAGAACGACAAAAGAATTTGGAGAATCCACGGTATCTAAGATTTTGGATCTTGTGGAAAATTCCAGTTCCAAAAAGTCCAGATCCGAAAATTTTATCTCGCGTTTTGCCAGATATTATACACCGGCTGTCTGTTACGGGGCGTTAGCGCTGGCTATTTTGCCGCCGCTTGGCCGGATGCTGCTGTTTGGCATGTCGCCGGAATGGGGCGAATGGGTTTACCGTGCGCTTACGTTTCTGGTCATCAGCTGTCCGTGTGCCCTTGTAATCAGTATTCCGCTAAGCTTTTTTGCAGGAATTGGCGGCGCAAGCAAAGAGGGGGTTTTGGTCAAAGGCTCTAATTATCTGGAAACCCTTTCCCAGACGAAATATGTTGTGTTTGATAAAACAGGCACTATGACCCAGGGTGTATTTGAGGTCAATGGGATATATGCCAGTGGATGTGAAGATAAACAGCTGTTGGAATACGCGGCATTGGCGGAGAGTTATTCTTCCCATCCCATCAGCAAAAGCCTTCGGAAAGCCTATGAAAAGAAAGCTGCCGGATCTGCCTTAGATACGGCAAGAGTATCGGATGTGGAAGAGATTGGCGGAAACGGCGTAACTGCATATGTGGACGGCAAGCCGGTTGCTGTGGGAAACAGCAAGCTGATGAAACGTCTTGGAATAGCATACCAGGAGTGCAGTCAGGCGGGAACCATTGTACATGTCGCCATAGAGGGCAGTTATGCCGGTTATATCCTGATTTCTGATTTGTTGAAACCCCATGCCAAAGAGGCCGTTATGGAACTGAAAAAATCAGGCGTTGCCAAAACGGTTATGCTGACCGGAGACAGCCGTGCCGCAGCGGAGCAGACAGCAGCGGAACTGGGAATTAAAACCGTTTACAGTGAACTGCTTCCGGCGGATAAAGTTGCAAAGGTAGAAGAACTTTTAGCGGAAAAAGCCCCCAAAGACAAACTTGCTTTTGTAGGAGACGGGATTAACGATGCTCCAGTATTATCCAGAGCGGATATCGGGATTGCGATGGGCGCATTAGGTTCCGACGCTGCGATAGAAGCGGCAGACATAGTGCTCATGGATGATGATCCGCTGAAAATTGCAAAAGCAATCCGGATTTCCAGAAAATGTCTGCGGATTGTGTATGAAAATATATATTTTGCAATTGGAATCAAGCTGTTGTGCCTGGTGTTGGGCGCACTTGGAATTGCCAATATGTGGCTTGCCATATTTGCGGATGTGGGCGTTATGGTACTTGCAGTAGTAAATGCCATTCGGGCATTATTTGTAAAAAACATCTGATAGAAAGAAACAGTGGGGATGTGATAAAATGAAGAAACAGGAAGCTGTCTGCTGTGACAGTATAGAAGTGCATGAAGATCTTTTGAAAATTGTAAATGAGACAATGCCGGAAGAGACAGAATTATATGATTTGGCGGAATTATTCAAGGTATTTGGGGATTCTACCCGGATTCGTATTTTATTTGTATTATTTGAAGCGGAGGTATGTGTCTGTGATCTGGCTGCCGCGCTGCATATGACCCAGTCGGCGATTTCACATCAGCTTCGGATTTTAAAACAGAATAAACTGGTAAAGAGCAGACGGGAAGGAAAGTCAGTGTTCTATTCTCTGGCAGACAGCCATGTCCGTACAATCATTGCCCAGGGGCGGGAACACATAGAAGAATAAAGAATGGAGGAACAACCCCGCGCTTTGTGCATAGAATAGTTAAAAAAGAGGTTTTTATGCTGAAAATAACACCAAGACTTAATTTTATGCGGCTATTCTATGATAATCGCCCACAGGCGTGCGCAGAGCTGAAGGGTTCGTCTGACTATCCCGATATCAGCGGTTTTGTCAATTTTTTTGTTGTCCCAGTTGGAGGTGTTTTATTAGAAGCAGAAGTATTTGGACTGCCGGATTCAGGCGGGCTGGATGCTCCTGCTTTTTACGCGTTTCATATGCATGAATATGGGGATTGCTCCGATCAGTTTGCAAAGACCGGAGCGCATTATAATCCGGGTAATAAGCTGCATGCCATGCACGCCGGAGATCTGCCGCCGTTAATTTCCTATAATGGATATGCCTGGCTGTCATTTTACAATCAGAAACTGGAACTTTATGATGTAATTGGGAAATCAATGGTAATCCATAGAAATCCAGACGATTTTATCACGCAGCCTTCCGGAAATTCGGGAGAAAAGATTGCATGTGGAGTGGTAGAGTCAAATTTATAACCTCTTTTGTGGCCGAATGGCATAAAGGGATGCCCGGAGGGTATAACCTCTTTTGTGGCCGAATGGCATAAAGGGATGTGTTATCAAGAGGGACGCTCAGGGCGGGTCTCTCTCTGTCCACAGACTCGCTCTCGCTCTTAAAAGACGCAGCGGTACATAAGTGTGTGCCGATTGCAAGCAATCGCCACGCACTAAGTACCAGCGTCTTTTAACGGTCTGTGTACAGAGAGAGACCCGCCCTGAGCTGGATGTTGATTTATAGCAGGGGTAGAGGTGGTGTGAGTATTTCTTGATATGGATGTTAATGAGGTGTTTTTTGGGAATAGTTCAACTTATAACTGCGCACTTGTTGCGCAGTTAGCAGCTGATATAGCGGAATTGCCAAAAATCCGGCTGCTTTGCCATAGGCAAACTTAAAATAAGCTGGATTCTGTAACAGTGAAGCCAGAAGACGGAACGGTTACGTTTTATGGCATAAAATTAAAATATGTATTGAAAGACAGAGGTGAATTTGATAGAATGTAACTGTTATGATTTTATTATAAAACGGAGGATAGGAATATGAATGAATTTGATGATTACAAAGGCGGTAGTGGTAGCGGCAGTGGGGGTAATGGATTAGCGATTGCTTCTATGGTACTGGGCATTGTATCTATTGTATTGTGCTGTATCTGGTATTTAAGTATCGTAGCCGGAATCGTTGCGATTATTCTTGGTGTTCTTCATGGCAAGAATAATGGGAAAAACGGAATGTCCACTGCCGGAATTGTCTGCGGCGTAATCGGAATTATTATTGCGATGGCTATCTTCATACTGGGTATGATTGGCCTTGCAGCGCTGGGCGGAATGTCTAGCCTTGAAAGTTATTTACAGTAATCAATGGATTGTCGGAATCTCTTAGTTCTTTAGCCGCAGGGGCGGGATACAGGGGATTCCGACAGTGCATATAAGCGGTATTTTGTAACATTTTGATACGTTTGTTGTTACATTATGTTTCACGTCAGACAGCATATGAGAGCTGTCGTAAATGTGAAATGCAGCCCGAAACAGATTTTTGCAGAATCTTTGCAAGGGGAGTTTGGAGGCTTAGGGCGTGCCCGAAAATGTTTTCCGGAAGATGGATTTCACAATTCATGCGGATGCCGGGAATGTTTTTTACAACATGCTCTGGAGAGACAGGAGTGAGAATAATGAACGAGGAAAATTTATATTCGGATAAAATGGAAGACGGTCATGATGCAGAAAAATCTTCTGAGCAGGATTATATCCTCTCAGAAGCGCATGTGTCGGACAGGGAGCGTATGGACGCCCCGGATCGCAATGCCGCGGAACGGGCATCTGGATATGCTTTGGGGTTAGATAACAGTATAAGCGGGACGACTTCTGACCGTTCTTCTGTGCCATATGGCAGTGATAGGGGAGATGAGCAGATCCCCCAGGAACCCAAGCCAGAAGTTCCCTGGAATGAGCCGCAGCCGGGGCTTTATAGGGAAGGCACATTTCAGCCCAGGGGAGAATATTATCAGACGCCGTCCCAGGGGATGAATCAGCAGAACAGTTACCAGCAGAATCCGTATCAGCAGATGCAGCAGGAACCATATCAGGCGGAGAGCCAGGGATTTGGGATTGCCTCTATGGTTATGGGAATTATTTCTCTCGTGCTTTGCTGCAGCTGTGTCAATATACCGATTGCAATAGCAGCAATTATATTCGGAATCCTTCAGCTTGTAAAGACAAACAGCGGAAAAGGCGCTGCAATTACAGGGATAGTAACATCTGCGCTTTCGATTGTGATTTTCTTTATATCTCTGATAATCATGCTGGCTTCAACGGATTTTCAGCAGGGAACTGAAAATGTGTTTGAAAACGGACTGCAGGATTTTTATAACAATTATGATATTCCGAATTATGACGACAGACATCATGATGATACGTTTTAGATGGAAGGCGCTCACTTTTGCAGAAATAGCGGGGTGAGCGCTTTTCTGACTTGTTTTCTGCCATATCTGGCATTGAGGTATCCACAAAGATTGAAGAAGTTTGGGTTCCATATTTCTGAGGAACAGAAACAGGAATTGTGTTACTTTTCACTCCCATCGCCAATCACTTGCTGATTGGCGATGGGCAAAAGCGTAAATTCATAGAAGGCAGCCGTCCCTTGCCGTCGGGCAACAAAACTGGCGTGGGTGTGAAATGTAACGGAATTGTTAAGACATGCAATGGATCAGCAGAAAACACTCTTGACAAACGACAGCAATCCGCTTTATACTGACTAAGAAGAAAAGAAAGACCAAAAGCGATGACGAAGACAGTAAGATACCTGTAAAAATCACAGCGAACCGGGTTTGGTGCGAGCCGGTATGAGTAGCAGTTATCTGAATATCCCTTCCAAGCTGCAGCCCGAAATCGAATCAGAGAGTAAGCGCTGACGGTTATTCCCACGTTACGGGAATCGTATATGCGGAATTACATTCCAAGTATGCTGTAACAGGTGGTACAACGATGCAAAGCCCTTCGTCCTATTACAGGAAGAAGGCTTTTTTTATTTCACAGCAAAAACAGGAGGTAACCATGTATAACAAAGTTGAAACAAATCTTAATTTTGTTGAACGTGAAAAACAGACGGAGCAGTTCTGGAGAGACAATGATATTTTCCGGAAAAGTATGGAAAACCGCAAAGAAGGCGAAACGTATACTTTTTACGACGGGCCGCCAACCGCAAACGGTAAGCCGCATATCGGGCACGTATTAACCCGTGTTATCAAAGATATGATTCCAAGATATCAGACTATGAAAGGCAAATATGTGCCCCGGAAAGCCGGCTGGGATACCCACGGACTGCCGGTAGAGCTGGAAGTGGAGCGCCTGCTTGGGTTAAACGGCAAAGAGCAGATCGAAGAGTACGGTATGGAACCTTTTATCAAAAAATGTAAGGAATCCGTATGGAAATACAAGGGAATGTGGGAAGATTTTTCAGGAACCGTAGGTTTCTGGGCAGATATGGACGATCCTTATGTCACATACCACGACGATTTTATTGAATCTGAATGGTGGGCGTTAAAGCAGATCTGGGATAAGAAGCTGTTATACAAAGGTTTTAAAATCGTTCCCTACTGCCCGCGCTGCGGTACGCCGCTTTCTTCCCAGGAGGTTGCGCAGGGGTATAAAACCGTCAAAGAACGTTCCGCAATCGCGCGTTTTAAAGTAATAGGCGAAGACGCTTATTTTCTGGCATGGACCACGACGCCGTGGACGCTGCCCAGCAACGTAGCGCTCTGCGTAAATCCGGACGAAACCTACTGTAAAGTCAAAGCAGCTGACGGCTATACGTATTATATGGCAAAGGCTCTGCTGGATACGGTTCTGGGCAGACTGGCGGAAGAAGGTACAGCCGCATATGAAGTTCTGGAAACCTATAAAGGAACGGAGCTGGAATACAAAGAATATGAGCCGTTATTTCATTTTGCGGATAAAATTATAGAAAAACAGCGCAAAAAAGCACATTATATCACCTGCGACAGTTACGTTACGATGACAGACGGTACCGGAATTGTCCACATTGCGCCCGCATTTGGCGAGGATGACGCGAATGTGGGAAGAAAATACGATCTGCCGTTTGTACAGCTGGTAAACGGCAAAGGCGAAATGAGTGAAGAAACGAACTACGTGGGCGTATTTGTAAAAAAAGCAGATCCAATGGTATTAAAAGAGCTGGAAGAGAAAGGCCTGTTGTATGATGCTCCCAAATTTGAGCATGACTATCCGCACTGCTGGAGATGCGATACGCCGTTAATCTACTATGCAAGGGAATCCTGGTTTATCAAGATGACGGCGGTAAAAGACGATTTGATCCGCAATAACAACACGGTTAACTGGATTCCGGAATCCATTGGAAAAGGCCGGTTTGGCGACTGGCTGGAAAATATCCAGGACTGGGGTATTTCCAGAAACCGTTACTGGGGAACTCCGTTAAATGTATGGGAATGTGAATGCGGCCATCAGGAATGCATCGGAAGCCGTGCAAAACTGGCGGAACGGTGCGGCAATCCAAAAGCAGCGGAGACGGAGCTTCACAGGCCTTATATCGATGAAATCACATTTAAGTGCCCGGACTGCGGCGGTGAAATGCACCGCGTGCCGGAAGTAATCGACTGCTGGTTTGATTCCGGGGCAATGCCTTTTGCGCAGCATCATTATCCATTTGAGAATAAAGAACTGTTTGAACAGCAGTTCCCGGCAAAATTTATTTCGGAGGCAGTGGATCAGACCCGTGGATGGTTCTATTCCCTGATGGCGGAATCTACGATTTTATTTAACCAGTCGCCGTATGAAAATGTAATTGTACTGGGCCATGTACAGGATGAAAAAGGCCAGAAGATGAGCAAATCCAAAGGAAATGCCATAGATCCGTTTAAAGCGCTGGAAGAATTTGGCGCAGATGCAATCCGCTGGTATTTTTATATTAACTCCGCGCCATGGCTGCCGAACCGTTTCCATGGCAAGGCCGTACAGGAAGGTCAGCGGAAATTTATGGGTACGCTCTGGAATACCTATGCGTTCTTTGTACTGTATGCCAATATTGATGAATTTGACGCAGGTAAGTATACATTGGAATATGATAAATTACCGGTTATGGATAAATGGCTGTTATCCAAGCTCAATAGCCTGATTCTGGATGTGGATCAAAACCTTGGCAATTACCGGATTCCTGAGGCTGCAAGGGCGCTTGATGGCTTTGTGGATGAGATGAGCAACTGGTATGTCAGAAGAAGCAGGGAACGTTTCTGGGCGAAAGGTATGGAGCAGGATAAGATCAATGCCTATATGACGCTCTATACAGCGCTTGTGACGGTGGCAAAATGCGCTGCTCCAATGATTCCGTTTATGGCAGAAGATATCTACCGTAATCTGGTCTGCACATTGGATGATTCGGCTCCGGAAAGCGTACATCTGTGTGATTTTCCGACGGCGGATGAATCTGTAATTGACAAAGAGTTAGAGCAGAATATGAAAGCCGTATTAAAGATCGTAGTAATGGGACGCGCCTGCCGGAATACGGCCAATATCAAGAACCGCCAGCCAATCGGTTCCATGTTTGTAAAAGCGCCGTTTGAGCTGCCGGAGTTCTATACAGAAATTATCGAAGATGAATTAAATGTAAAAAAAGTGGAATTTACCACAGATGTCAGCGCTTATACCAGCTACTCGTTTAAGCCGCAGCTTCGCACGGTAGGGCCGAAATATGGCAAATATTTGGGACAGATTAAGAAAGCCCTTTCTGAGTTAGACGGCAATGCCGCGATGGCAGAATTAAGAAGCAAGGGGGTATTAAAACTTGACAGTATCAGCGATGAAGTTGTATTATTAGAAGAAGATCTGCTTATTGCAATGACGCAGATGGAAGGCTATGTAACGGATGGGGACAACGAAGTTACTGTAGTGTTAGATACGAATCTGACCGATGAACTGATGGAAGAAGGATTTGTCCGGGAGCTGATCAGCAAGATACAGACCATGCGAAAAGAAGCCGGGTTTGAGGTTATGGATAAAATCGAAGTATTTTACCAGTCCGAGGAGAAAATTGCCGGAATCTTTGAGCAGAACAAAGACACAATCCAATCAGAAGTACTGGCGGAAGCGATTACTTCCGGCAAGGCAGAGGGTTATGTAAAAGAATGGAATATCAATGGCGAGCAAGTGACGCTAGGAGTAAAGAAGCTGGCAAAGGAGGAACTGTAAATCATATGGAATCAGTAATTTTTGACAAGGAGAAGTTTAAAAAAGAGGTAAAGGACAATGTCCGTTCCCTCTACCGCAAGAATCTGGATGAAGCGACTGGGCAGGAGATTTTCCAGGCGGTATCCCATGCGGTCAAAGAGGTGATTATCGATCAGTGGATGGAGACCCAGAACAGCATGAAAAAGCAGGATCCCAAGGTTGTTTATTATATGTCTATGGAATTTCTGATGGGCCGTGCGCTTGGGAATAATCTGATCAATCTTACCGCTTACCAGTCAGTAGCGGAAGCGTTAGAAGAGATGGGGCTTGATATCAATGCAATTGAAGATGAAGAGCCGGATCCGGCGCTTGGAAACGGAGGCCTTGGAAGGCTTGCAGCCTGCTTTATGGAGTCTCTGGCTACACTGGGTTATACAGCGTATGGCTGTGGAATCCGTTACCGTTATGGTATGTTTAAACAGAAAATTGAAAATGGTTTCCAGATAGAAGCGCCGGATAACTGGCTGAAGGAAGGCTATCCGTTTGAACTCAGAAGACCGGAATATACCTATGAAGTAAAATTCGGGGGCTTTGTCCGCGCTGTCAATACACCGGATGGAAGAGTGAAATTCCAGCAGGAAGGGTATCAGTCCGTTCGTGCCGTACCTTATGATATGCCGATTTTGGGATACAATAACCATATGGTAAATACCCTTATGATCTGGGATGCGGAGCCGGCAGAATGTTTTGAGCTGGATTCCTTTGATAAAGGAGATTACCACAAGGCAGTCGAGCAGGAGAATCTTGCAAGAAACTTAGTGGAAGTGCTTTATCCGAACGATAACCACATTGCAGGAAAAGAGCTTCGCCTCAAACAGCAGTATTTCTTTGTATCTGCCAGCGTACAGCGCGCGATTGCCAGATTTAAGAAGACGCATTCTGATATTCATGATCTGCCGAAGAAAGTGGCGTTCCAGTTAAATGATACCCATCCGACTGTAGCGGTAGCAGAGCTGATGCGTTATCTGGTGGATGAAGAGGAATTAGACTGGGACGACGCTTGGAATATTACCACGCAGGTATGCGCCTATACAAACCATACCATTATGGCGGAAGCGCTGGAAAAATGGCCGATTGAGATTTTCTCAAGATTACTGCCCAGAATTTATCAGATTGTAGAAGAAATAAACCGCCGGTTTATCCTTCGGATTCAGGAGCGTTATCCGGGCGACAATGGTAAAATCGAGCGTATGGCGATTATTTACAACGGACAGGTGAAAATGGCTCATCTGGCAATTGCAGCAGGTCATTCTGTAAACGGCGTGGCGAGACTGCATACGGAGATCTTAAAGAATCAGGAATTAAAAGATTTCTATGAGATGTTCCCGGATAAATTCAATAATAAGACAAACGGAATTACACAGAGACGTTTCCTGCTTCACGGCAACCCGCTTCTGGCAGCCTGGGTAACGGCTCATGTGGGACCGGAATGGATTACGGATTTAAGCAGAATCGAAAAGCTCGCTCTCTACGCAGATGATGAAAAAGCGCAGCATGAATTTATGAATATCAAATACCAGAATAAGCTGCGTCTGGCAAAATATATCAAAGAGCACAATGGCATTGATGTAGATCCGCGTTCTATTTTTGATGTGCAGGTAAAACGTTTGCATGAGTACAAGCGTCAGCTGCTGAACATTCTGCATATTATGTATTTGTATAATGAATTAAAAGAGCATCCGGATCGCGAGTTTACGCCAAGAACGTTTATTTTCGGCGCAAAAGCGGCGGCAGGTTATAAAATCGCGAAGCTGACGATTAAGCTGATTAACAGCGTTGCGGAAGTAATTAATAATGATAAAAGTATTCATGGCAAGATTAAAGTGGTATTTATTGAAGATTATCGTGTTTCCAACGCAGAGTGGATTTTTGCCGCAGCAGACGTCAGCGAGCAGATTTCTACCGCAAGTAAAGAGGCATCCGGAACAGGCAATATGAAGTTTATGTTAAACGGTGCAGTTACAATTGGTACAATGGATGGCGCCAATGTTGAGATGCTCGAAGAAGTGGGCGAGGATAATATGTTTATCTTCGGTATGAGTTCGGATGAAGTCATTGCCCATGAGAAGAACCGGGATTATAATCCGATGCAGATATTCAATAATGATCAGGATATCCGTAAAGTGCTGATGCAGCTGATCAATGGATTTTATTCTCCGCATAACAGTGAATTGTTCCGTGAACTGTATAATTCGCTGTTAAATACGCAGTCTACACGGTATGCGGATACCTACTTTATTCTGGCGGACTTTAATGCGTATGCACAGGCACAGAGGAAAGTGGAAGAGGTTTATAAAGATGAGAAACGCTGGGCGAAGATGGCGATTTTGAATACCGCCCATGCGGGTAAATTCTCGTCAGACCGAACGATCCAGGAATATGTGGATGATATCTGGCATTTGGATAAGTTAATTGTGGAAAGAGAAAATAAATAGTATAAAGGGGGATTTCCGATGAAGAAGGAAGAGATCTTGGAAAGAGTCAGTGAATTGATGCTGGAGAGAGAAAATCTGATTCGGCAGCATGAGGATCTGATAAAAAAAGATAAACTGCTGACCGAGCAGTTGGATGTTATTTTACAGGAATTGAAAAATTAAGGAAAGGCCGCCCCGCAACTGCTTAGATGCGCGGGCGGCTTTTTTGTTTGCTTTAGGGTGTGAAATGTAACGCTTCATGGTTAACAGATATGGAGAATTGAAAAAATAATGTGACAAATAGAGATATCTGTAGTAAAATGGACAGGCGGTATTTTGGCTGCAGAAGAGGATTGTGAAACAGTTATGACAAAAAAAGAGTTTTTGCAGGAGCTGCGGATTGCATTGCAGGGGCAGGTTCCGCAGGCGCAGGTGAATGAACATCTGCAGTATTATGATAATTATATTATGGAAGAATCGAGAAAAGGGAAAACAGAGGAGCAGGTAATCGAATCTCTGGGAAGTCCCAGATTGATAGCGAAAACGATTCATCAGACTTCGGACAGTACCGGACAAAAAGGCAGGAAAAAGGAAGCAAAGCCAGAAACGGGCGGACGGCGGCTGCGTACCTGGATTTTGGGGATTTTATGCCTGCTTGTGCTGGTGCGCATTGGAGTATGGCTGCTGCCGGTTCTGCTGTTTGCATTGTTTGCAGGCGCGGCTGCCTATGTTATTTTTTTGATATTTTCTGGAAATAAAAATTAGATGAATAATTTGCCTCCAAATCACAGATAATAAGTTTGCAATAAAGCAATAATTGCTCAGGAGGTAAATTGAAATGGCAAAGAACAGTGAAAACAAAAGTTCCAACAACTACAATTTAAAGAGCTACAGTCAGAATTCAGCTGGCAAAAACAGCACATCTGACAACACAGGTTCTAACAGTACAAGCAATGCAAACAGCTCGAACAGCACAGGTTCTAACAAGGCGTCCAACAAGGCTTCTAACAAGTCTTCCAACAAAACGTCAAATGCTTCCGATCATGCGTCTGACTGCAACTAACAGCTGCTGATAAAACTTATGTACTGTGCCAGAGTACGAGCTGGTTTGATAATGAATCAGAGGACAGTAGATAAGTAGCAGATAGTTCCTTTCTGCATATGATAAGAGTAGAAAGCAGTTATGTTTGGCCTTGGGTCGGAATGTAACAGAAAGCGGGTTACAAACGATGATGTTTGTAATCCGCTTTTGCAGTTCTTTCATAACAGTTCAGACAGGTTTGCGCATTTATGGCGCTGGCTGCATCGCTTAACAGTTCCTTAGAACAGCGAGGGTATCTGAGCTGTTATGTTCTTTCAAAAATAAAAGGAGGACAGAAGCGCAAAGATGGAACAGGTATATGGATTTGAAATGATACAGCCGGAGAAAGTGCGGGAAATTACGGCGCGGGAAAAGGTACTGGTAATTGATTTGCGGAGCAGCGAAAGCTACCGGAAGGGACATATCAGGAATGCCAGGAATTATCCTTACGAATACATAAAGGAATGGAGCCGGGAAATACCGGATTCTGTCAATCTGATTTTATATTGTGAACATGGAAACCAGAGCCTGCTTGCAGCGAGGAAACTACGGGAACGGAAAGGGAAAATATACACCATAACCGGCGGATACAGGCAATATCAGAATTTAAATAGGGATTGACACTATAGTTTTTAAAAGATAAGATAGATGAAAACAGAAAAATTGGAGAAGCGGATGAAGAATTTTGAATTGATTGCTCCATGTCATTTTGGGCTTGAAGCAGTTTTAAAAAAAGAGATTTACGATCTTGGATATGAGATTACGCAAGTGGAAGACGGCAGAGTTACGTTTGCAGGCGATGCGGAAGCTATCTGCCGGGGAAATATTTTCCTTCGGACAACAGAGCGTGTGCTGCTGAAGATTGGCAGATTTCAGGCGACAGATTTTGAGGAGTTATATCAGGGAATCAAAGCGCTTCCCTGGGAAATGTACATACCTGCAGATGGCAAATTCTGGGTGACGAAGGCGTCTTCGATTAAGAGTAAACTGTTTAGTCCCTCGGATATTCAGTCGATTGCCAAGAAAGCCATGGTAGAACGGATGAAAGAAGAGTATGATATGGACTGGTTTCCGGAAGACGGAGCTTCCTATCCGGTCCGTATCTTTCTGTATAAAGATGAAGTGACTGTGACGCTGGATACAACAGGAACCTCCCTGCATAAACGGGGATACCGGCAGTTGAGCAGCAAAGCGCCGCTGACGGAGACGCTGGCGGCGGCGCTGATTCTTCTGACGCCATGGAGAGCTGATCGTATTCTGGTGGACCCGCTTTGCGGCAGCGGTACGTTTCCGATTGAAGCCGCCATGATTGCAGCCAATATTGCGCCGGGGATGAAGCGGCATTTTTTGTCCGAAACCTGGGACAACCTGATTCCGGGGGAGATTTGGAAGGATTGTTTTGCAGAGGCCAAAGAGATGGTGAATACGGATGTAACCGTGGATATCCAGGGGTATGATATAGATGGCGAGATTATCAAAGCGGCAAGGGAAAACGCAAAACGTGCCGGCGTAGATGGGATGATCCATTTTCAGCAGAGAGCTGTCTGTGATTTGCATCACCCCAAGAAATATGGATTTATCCTGACAAATCCGCCTTATGGGGAACGTCTGGAGGAAAAAGAAGCGCTTCCGGCGCTTTATCAGGAAATTGGAACAGCGTATCAGGGACTGGATTCCTGGTCGATGTATCTGATTACTTCTTATGAAGATGCGGAGAACTATATTGGACGGAAAGCGGATAAAAACAGGAAAATTTACAATGGAATGCTTAAGACCTATTTTTATCAGTTCCTTGGGCCAAAACCGCCCAAGAGGAGACGCCCTGCGGGGAGTCCCTGATTACGCTGTCCATATGGCAGGGATGCTAAAATATCCTTTGGTGCATACATGCCATATGGCAAAAAGAGGAAAGACGAAAGATAACAGTTTGTGAAATGGAATAGAAGGAGCCGCATGAGTTATATCAAGCGATATATTGTTCTGGCTGTGCTGGCAGGGATTGCCTGTGTGTTAAAATTTCATACGTTTGGAAGCGAATTTGATTCGGTGGATAAATTTCGTGGAGCGCAGCTGCTGGCAGAAGACTGGAATCCGCTGATTGCGGATACGGTCAATGAAAAGCAGATTTCTGTTGCGATTGATAATAAAGAATATACCAGCCAGGATACGCCTATATTTATGGATGAAAACTTAAATCTGATGTTTCCGGTGGATATTCTGACGGAAGCATTTCGCTGCAGTTCCCATTTATATGACAAAAATGGGCTGCTGCTGGAAAAAAGAAACAATACGGTTATGCTGGGACTGGAAAATCCGCAGATCTCAGTGAATAATGAGCTGCAGAAGGTAGCTTCTCCCATGATGGAAAAGGATGGGCAGTATTTTATCAGTATTGGTGAAATTGCGCAGACGATTGGGTATCAATATGAGTGGAATATGGAAGAAAACCAGGCGGCGGCGGTGGATACTTCCGGGCAGGCATCTATTTTTCCGGAAAGTTATGATTTGCGCAAAAAGGGACGTGTCAGCGTGATCAAAAATCAGGAGGATACCGGAACCTGCTGGGCATTTGCGGCGTTAAGCGCGCTGGAATCTTCGATTTTGCCAGAAGAGTTCTGTCAGTTTTCACCGGATCATATGACCCTTGGCAATTCGTTTATTGTGGACAGGGCAGAAGGCGGTGAATATACGATGTCTTTGGCATATCTGCTGTCGTGGCAGGGGCCGGTGTATGAAGAGGAAGATCCGTTTGACGGGCAGATGACGCCCGGACTTGCCGCCAGAAAGCATATTCAGGAAGTACAGATGATGGAAGGGAAGGATTATGAGAAAATCAAGGAGGCTGTATTTCAATATGGCGGTGTGCAGACTTCCTTTTACAGTGCGCTAAGCAGCAAAACGGCCCAATCAGAGTTTTATAACCGCGAGGAGAACGCATATTGTTATATTGGGACGGAACGGCCCAATCATGAAGTGGTGATTATCGGCTGGGATGACAATTATCCCAGGGAAAATTTTTCCGTCAATGTGGAAGGCGACGGGGCGTTTATCTGTCAGAACAGCTGGGGAGAGGAGTTTGGTGAAGACGGCGTATTTTATGTGTCGTATTATGATACCAATATCGGAAGCCATAATGTGGTTTACACTAAAATAGAAGATACGGATAATTATGACAGGATCTACCAGGCGGATTTGTGCGGCTGGGTAGGACAGATTGGATTCAATAATCCTTTGATATACGGCGCGAATATCTATACGGCTCAGGATCAGGAGGAGTTATCTGCAGTTGGATTTTATGCTACAGGAAAAAATACAGAATACAGCGTATATCTGGTGCGGGATTTTAAAGATGTAAACGCCCTCGATAATGGGATTCTGCTTGCGGAAGGAAGTCTGAAAAATGCTGGGTTTTATACGATCCCGGTCAGCCAGAAGGAACCCTTGCAGTCAAAAGAGCGGTATGGAATTGTTGTAAAACTGGAAACGCCAGGCGCTGTGCATCCAATGGCGATTGAATATGCAGCAGACGAATCGACAAAAGAAGTGGATTTATCAGACGGAGAGGGATATATCCGTGCAGACGGCGGAGACTGGGAACGTGTAGAAGATACGTTTTCCTGTAATCTGTGTATCAAGGCATATACGAAAATGGCAGCGGCAGAGAACTGACAGTGCAAAGTGTAAGCTATTGATATGTGGAAGAACCGCAGGAGAGGCGGAAGAAAACGGTTAGAAATGTCAGGGAGGCTATGAATTTGGAGGAACGGATTCTCAAAAAAACGGCTGTTTTTATTATGGTTTTATCAATGATTACGTGTGCTGCACTCCCTTTTTTTCCCAAAATAGAACCAAAATTAAAGGAATGGATGACATCCGGGGATAAAGAGCAGATGCAGCTGGAAGAAATTATGCAAAAGCTAAGTGAAAAAGAGCTGCTGGCGTATTATAACAGACAGGAGAAACAGGCGGCCAAGGAGCTGGTTTTGGCGGGAAAGCTCAGGCTTCAGCTTCCATTTGGCGTATCGGGCAGCGATCTGGAAATGTCGGCCGATTATGTAAGCAGGAAAATTTCTGTAAGAATTCCCTATGCAGGCGAGGATTATCTGCATGAGTATTCGATTACAGGAAAAGAGGATCATTTGGAGCGCATTACCTATGAAAGCCAGCAGAAGTATGGTGTACTGGAAGTGATTACCGATCAGGTGTTTGAAATTACGTCAGAGTTTGATGAGGATTATTTCTACCTTGATTTTTTGACACCGCACGAAGTATATGATAAAGTAGTAGTAATTGACGCAGGGCACGGCGGAGAGGACGCAGGGACAGTAAAGCAGGGGATTCATGAGAAAGACGTGGATTTGGATATCCTGTTAAAACTGAAAGAGATCGTCGATGCGTCTGGCGATGCGTCGCTGGGATTTTATTATACCAGGACAGAAGATGTAGCTTTAAGCGAAGCACAAAGAGCGGAGCTTGCAAACAAAACAGGTGCCGATTTGTTTGTCAGTATACATAACAATTCGACGCCAAGCGGCAGGATGTCCAATATTAACGGGACGCAGGCTATGTATGACGAAACAGATGAAACAGGGGCAGGGCTTGCACAGATTTTCTTAGAAGAGGTGACAGCTTTGGCCGGAAGCTCTAATAAGGGGATTGCAGCGGAACGCGGGACGAATTTATTGCAAAGCTGTACGATGCCAGCGGTAATTGTTGAGGCGGGATTTATGACAAATGAGGCGGAACTGAATCTTTTGTGCACCGAAGAATACCAGATAAAAGTGGCGCAGGGGATTTATCAGGCGATTTTACGTACTCTTTCAAATCCGCTCTAGCGCTGCAGTTTGGGATAAGGAGAGGTTAGCATGAAGACAAAAATTATTTTTGCTACAGGAAATAAGGATAAAATGCGGGAAATCCGTGAGATATTAGACGGGCTTGACGCGGAGATTTTATCTATGAAGGAAGCCGGTATTACGGCGGATATTGAGGAAAATGGAATAACATTTGAAGAAAATGCCCTGATTAAGGCAAAGGCTGTTGCAGAATTTGCAGATGCAATTGTGCTTGCGGATGATTCCGGCCTTGAAATCGATTATCTGGATAAGGCGCCTGGTGTGCTTTCCGCACGTTTTATGGGAGAGGATACTTCATATGAGATTAAGAATCAGGAATTGCTAAACCGGCTTGCGGGCGTTCCGAAAGAACAGCGTACCGCGCGGTTTGTATGTGCGATTGCCGCAGTTTTTCCGGACGGGAAGACCTGTGTAAAGCGGGGAACGATAGAAGGCTATATTGGGGATATGCCTGCGGGCAGCAATGGGTTTGGATATGATCCGATTTTTTATCTGGATCAATATCACTGCTCTACGGCACAACTGAGCAGGGAGCAGAAAAATGCGCTGAGCCACAGGGGCAACGCGCTGCGGGCAATTCGGGAAGAATTGGAACGGAGAATCTGATCAGCAAAATTTGTAACAGGGGAGTTGGAGAATGAAGGTTTTAATTATCAGTGATACGCATGGCAAGCACAGGAATCTGGAAAAAGTATTGAAATTAGAGCAGCCGTTCGATAAGATGATTCATCTGGGAGATGCGGAAGGATATGAAGATTATATTGAAGAAATCGCAGGCTGTCCGCTGGAGATTGTCGCAGGAAACTGTGATTTTTTCTCATCGCTTCCACAGGAAAAAGAGATTATGATCGGGAAATACAAGATATTGATCACCCATGGGCATTATTACAATGTAAATGCTGGGATACAGGATATAAAACAGGAAGCCCACGGCAGGGACTGTGATATTGTTATGTTCGGGCATACCCACCGTCCATTGGTAAATTACGGAAAGCGGGTGATTGCAGTCAATCCCGGAAGCATTTCCTATCCCAGACAGGAGGGAAAACAGCCTTCTTATATGATTATGACAGTGGAGGAAGGTAAGGACGTTCGTTTTCAGATTAAAAATTTGTAAAAAAATGAAAAAAAGTAGTTGACAATTGTAGATCCTTTCGATATAATACTATTTGCCTTTGGTGATTTGGATTAGCTGATAAGCAGTCTAAGTTATCTTCGGGGTGTGGCTCAGTTTGGCTAGAGCGCATGGTTTGGGACCATGAGGCCGCAGGTTCGAATCCTGTCACCCCGATTTTGCGCGGGTGTAGTTCAATGGTAGAACACTAGCCTTCCAAGCTAGATACGTGGGTTCGATTCCCATCACCCGCTTTGCTATATCAGTCTGTACTGAGGCATATGTGTTCGTAGCTCAGCTGGATAGAGCAACGGCCTTCTAAGCCGTGGGTCGGGG